>CAYJQR010000025.1:0-21491 GCA_964372345.1 uncultured Planctomycetia bacterium
AATTAAATGCACAAGGATATGCTATAAGCCAAAAAACCGTATATTCCTTACTCGTCAAGTTATAATCGGACAGTAGTGATAGAAATTCCCTATTTTTCCTGTCCCTGTTTTCGAGCCTGCTCTGTCACCAATTGCTGTAAGCTAGTAAAGGCTTTTGCGTTTGAAGACCCCTCGATGGACTTGACAGCAATCTCTTGAACTTGATTATAGGCTTTCTCAAATTGTTGTGAGAGCCGTGCAATCTGTTCACTTTGCTCCTTCACTGTTTTTTCAAGAGAAGCAATTCGAGTATTAAGAACGTTGCGTTCTCCATCAAATTCTTTCTTCGTGAGGTCCTCTTTATTCTTTGCTTCTAACTGAACCTTCTCAACCGCTTCTTTGACCGATTTATTAACTGCCAACTCTAATTCTTTAGGAAAATTACTCACTTTTCGCTGTAACTCGACAAACTCTGTCTCTTTTTGTGTAATGGTTTTCGCCCGTTCCTCGAATTCTTTTACCATAAGTTCTTTCTTCTGTTGGATTTCCTTTTCAAGTTTTGTCTTTTGATCTTGGAACTGGTCCTTGGTTAATTGTTGTTCCCGTTGAAAGCCGTAGAGGTATTCTTCTTTTTCTCTTTCCCGCTTTTTCAGTTCTCCGGTATCCCGTTCCTTGATCTCTATTTCATGAAGCTTTCTCTCTTTTTCCCATTCAGTACGCACGTTTTGTGTTTCACGTTCTAGCGCCTCTTTCTTGTCTTTCATTTCTGTTTCAAACTCTTGCCGTTTTTGTTGTTGGGCTTCAATTAAAGCGGCTAAACTCGAGGCAGATTTCTGTATTTCATAAATTTCCTGAATCTCTTTTCCCTTTACATCAATCGCTTTCTTCACTTGGTGATATTTGTTTGTCTCTTCTTCTAGGCGATCTGAGAGTTGACCTAAGAGTTTCCCGATCTCTGCCTTGAGATTACCCACTTCTTTAACAACACCCTCTGTTGAGAGAGTATCTGCAATCATGACAGACTCTTTCTTGGTTTTCTCTTCTATCCTAGCCTCCGGTTTTAGTTCTGATTCCTGTTTTTCTTGAACTTGCTTTAAAAGTTCATTATAGGCGTCCAATACCTGTTGTTTAGTATTTGTTGGAGCAATCTTAGGTAGTTGTGATTTTTTCTCTGCAGTGGGCATCATAATAATTCTCCTTTTTAATTTTAACTCAAGGTAGTTTTAGGGAGCTTTTCTAACAGTTTTTGAAACAACAATAGATAATCTTTTAACCGTGCATAGACTTGGTCAGCTGCTTTTTTATTGTACAGGTGACTGGTTTTATTTCGATCATCTACCATTTCAAGCCATCGCAGATCGTAGGGAATTAGATCCTGTTTGTAAGCTTCGCGAATACAGCTCTTGGGTGATGTACACTCAATCCCATGAATCTCTTCTACGAATGTTTTAACAACTTTCCATGATAGATCAAAGGTAAACTCAAATCTCTGAATCGCTGAATCTTTCATAAATTCATTGGGTTCTTGTTTTAAAACCTCATTGAGTCGTTCGATCGCTTCTCTAAACTGTTCCACCAGTATTGGTAATTTGGACATCGCTAATTGATGTATTCTACCTGTTGAAGTGCTATTTTGTAGAATTCTTCAGAGACTTCTTTGAAATCCACAAAGTCAATTTTATAGAGGACTGGCAGGTTTTCTAAAGCTTCTTTTATTTCTAACTTGACCTCGGCAGGAATCGCATGGGGTCCTTCAACGCCAAGATCAATGTCAGCATGTTGGAAATTATTTCCTCCTACCCTTGAGCCAAAAAAGAAGACCTTATACTCTTTCAAATCAAGATACCTGCCTAAGGTCTCAAGAATTAGCTTTTTAAATTCTTTAGGTGATTCATGCTCTAGTTTCATACTGCTTAAGTTATATAACAAATAAAATGCAGAGTCTACTCTACAACATCGCCTCGATCACCTTCGCCGAACGGAGAGGTTTCTCAACGTGATGTTCAATCAGTCCGCGCAACACATTTTCTAATTCCTGATGGATCTTTTTCGAAAATGCAAAACGCCGTAGGGGTGAATAATCATTCGCCCCTACGTGAATTCCTGTTAATTGTCTGAGGGCATCGACGGTTTCAAAAGAGACCGGCTCCGAGAAAATCTCTCCTGGATGACATTCCCGGCAGAGTAATCCCCCCCTTGAAAAACTGATCCAACTATCTCCTTCAATGGGCCCGCGGCAGGCAAGACAATTGTCCAATTGCGGCTTCACTCCAAAACAAGCGATCATTCGTGTTTCAAAATACCGGGTTATCTTCTCCGCTTCGCGGCTCTCTTTTTCCTCGCCCAACGGATCCGCCAGCGCCTGAAGCGTCTTGTAAAGAAGTTCGTAAAGTTCCGGCGCCGGCTCATGCAGAGGGGTCAAAAGTTCCATCTCTTCCAGGATCAACTGCGAATAGAGGAGCCGCTCCAACCGGTGAGACAGGCCACGCCAAACCTGCTTGAGTTCCACCTGGCTGACTAAATAAATTTCTGACTGCGGTTTCTCGTAAAACACGATCCAATTCACGCTCCCCAAATCCAATGTTCCCTCGTGTCTGTTTTCCCGGCTCCGGATCCCTTTGACAATTCCCTTGATTTTACCAAACGCGGGGGTATAAAAAGTGGCAATCAAACTCGTTTCCCGAAATTCCGTTCGCTTAAGAACAATCGCTTCGGTCTTTTGAATGGACATTTGATTCAGGGTACACAGCGTTCAGGGGACAGGGGACAGTTTTCTCTGAACCCTGTACCCTGTACCCTGTTTAGGATTTCTTCCTGTCTCTGATGCATGACCCTCGCCCTCGCCGGCGTGTCATCCCGATATCCCAATAAATGTAAAATACCGTGAACCGCGTACCGCTCAACTTCCTGCTGTACGCCAATGCCCAATTCTCGCGCCATTTGTTTAGCGGTTTCCGCCGAGAGAACGACGTCTCCGAAAACGCTCCGGCTTCCGGCGATCTTTTCCCCTTCCCGCATTCCGAACGCCATCACGTCCGTCGGTCCCTTTATTTTCATATGTTTCCAGTGGAGCATGGCGATCCGATGGTTATCCGTGATCAATAGATTCAATTCGCATCCCGCAAAACCGCCGAACCCTTTGTAGGGGCGGGTTTTAAACCCGCCCCTACTCTTCAACAGCGCGCGTTCAGCCACCCGCCTTACCCCCTTTAAATGAACCCGGACTTTTCTTTGCTCATTGACAACGTTGATCTTCATTTCTTCTCGCGTCTCACCGGAGATTCCTCCCGCTCCGGATAGGGAACTCGCGTGTGAAAAACGCCGGTCAAAACTTTAATAAAAGTCTCGGCGATGGTATTCAGATCCCGCAGAGCCAGATTGCATTCATCTAATTGACCGTCAATAAACTTGTTGTTGATCATTTTCCGGACCAACCCCCGGATTCTCGCCGGGGTCGGATCCTCCAGGGAACGGGAAGCCGCCTCAACCGAATCGGCCAAAAGAACGACGGCTGTTTCCCTGCTTTGCGGCTTGGGTCCTGGATAGCGGAAATCCTCTTCTTTGACCACCTCTCCTTCTTTCGCGTGATGCAGCGCCTTCTGATAAAAGAAGTAAATCAAACTGGTCCCTTGATGTTCCGGGATAAAATCAATGATTCTCTTGGGGAATTTAAACTGTTGAGCCAGCTCTATCCCATTCTTAATATGGTTCACGATGATGAGACTGCTCATGTGCGGACTTAATTTTTCATGCCGCTGTTTTGACAACGTGTCTATCTGATTCTCCGTGAAATACTCCGCCTTTTCCATTTTGCCGATATCATGGTAATAGGCGCCGACGCGGGCCAGCAAAGCGTTGGCTCCGATCGCCTCACAGGCGGATTCCGCCAGGTTTCCCACAACCAAACTGTGATGATAGGTTCCCGGCGCTTGGATAAACAATTGCCTCAAGATTGGATGATTGAGGTTGGAGAGCTCCAACAGGCTGATGTTCGTTGTGATTTTAAACAAGGACTCAAAAGCAGGCAGCGTCCCAATGACGATAATGGCGCTCATAACACCATTGGCCATTCCCCAGATTCCTTCGTGGATTGAGACTTTAATCTGGAGGCCGCTGATCAGTGAGATAATGATCACTCCGACAGTTCCCGCGATACCCACCCAGATCCCCGCTTTCAAAATATCGGAACGTCGGTGAACTCGACTAGTGGCATAAACCGCGGTCAACCCGGAAAGAACCGCCACTAGGATTAAACCAAATTTCTGAGAAACCATTGTCGCCGCCAAGAGGCTTAGAAGAAGCGTCATCATCATCGCCGCGGAGGGATTTAATAAAACCGTGGTCAGCATGGAAGCCATTGGAATGGGAATGAGAAAACTGGAAAAAGGAGAAAGGGTCACCGCTTTGGCTAACGCGATCGTTGAGACGGCGACCGTCCCCAGCATCAGGAGGTTTGGATAATTTTGGAGTATTTTGGGGTCGTATCGCCGGAACGAAAAAATGAAGATGACGATCAAAAGCGCGACCAATAGCGCCATCCCCACCGTATTTCCCACCTTGTTCGTCAAGGAAACCTCTTTTTCCAGAGCAACCAGGAGTGTGAGATGTTTACGGCTCAACTTTTGCCCCCTTGAAACAATGAGTTCATTTTTCTTAATTTCTTGCGCCTTGTGGACGGTTTGAACCGTTTCCCATGCCTCCTTCTTCCTTTTCTCCGTCTCCTCTTGACGATAGGAAAGGCTCGGAGTCATTAACTGTCCAAGAATTTCAATCGCCGCGGAGCGGCTCTTCCGGCTTTCGGGAAAATGGTTAAAGACGACATGTTCGATTTTGGGTTTTGCCTCTTCTACACTGAGCGCTTCCGAAAGAGGCCTGGCGGTTTCTTGGTTTTTCTCAAGGTCACGGATCATGATTTCTTCGGTTTTATTTTCTGTCAGCGTTTTTTTATCGGCGTCTGACAAAATACCCAGGGTCAAAAGTTCTTCCAGAGACTTCTTCAGCCGCTCCGTCCAGTCCGGCAGGGCTGTCTCACCCATCAAAGTTTCCATATTCAAGGAAGAGAGCGATAACTCAAGCGGTTTTAATTTCTCTGAGAACTGTTGTTCTCTCTCCTGGAGGGTCGCTTCCCGGATTTTCTGTATCTCCGATAACACCTGAATTAATGCGTCAATCCGCTCAAACTTGGGCTTTGCTTGAGAAAGATGCAGGTCATAAATGGGTTTAACGCCGCCGGCGGCTTCCTGACGAAGTTGATCTGTTTTCTCCTGATCCGCTTCTCCTTTTACCGAAAAATCAAAAGGAGCGTAAACGGTTTGCAGCGCGATATCTCCCTCCTGTAACTGCCCCCCATACGTGGCGCGGCCGCAGCAAACAAGAAGCAGAAGGGTCCCCCAAACACCCGCCAGCAGAAAAATGTTGAGCAAGAACTGTTTTATTCTCGCGGGGGATGCTGTTTTACGCGTTCGCGCGGTTTTTTTCATTCTCATAAGCACGGATGATCTTTTGGACCAGTTCGTGACGGACGACGTCCTTCTCGGTAAAATAAGAAAAATGAATTCCTTCGATCTCGTTTAAGACCGTTTGCACGTGAATCAATCCTGAAATCCTCCCCGCCGGAAGGTCCACCTGCGTGACGTCTCCGGTAATCACCGCTTTGGAATCAAACCCCAGACGGGTCAGGAACATTTTCATCTGGTCGGAAGTGCTGTTTTGCGCTTCGTCCAAAATAATAAACGAATCGTTCAGCGTTCTCCCCCGCATATACGCCAAGGGGGCCACTTCAATGATTCCATTCTCGATGTGGTGTTTCGCCTTCTCGGCGTCCATCATTTCATACAAAGCGTCGTAAAGAGGCCTTAAGTAAGGAGAGACTTTCGCGTACAAATCTCCGGGGAGAAATCCTAAGTTTTCTCCCGCCTCGACCGCGGGACGGACCAGGATAATCCGGCTCACTCTTCCTTTCTTGAGGGCATTGACCGCCATCGCCATCGCCAGATATGTTTTTCCGGTTCCGGCGGGGCCGACGCCGAAAACAATATCATATTTGCGGATGGCTTCAACATAAGCCCGTTGGCCGGGAGTTCTGGGGACGACGGTCCGCCGGCGGGAATCCACTTCAATGGCGTCACTGGAAAGATCCTCAAACGTAACCCCCGTTTCCCGCGTTGATCTGAGGAAATAGCGAATGTCTTCCCGTCGGAGTTGTCCCCCTTTGCGGATGGCCCCCAGTAAATCTTCCAGCAATCTCATGGCTTGTTCCGCGCCGTTTTCTTCGCCGACGATCTTGATCTTGTCCTGCCGGGCGATGATCTGGACTTTAAACGCGCTTTGAATGAGTTTTAAATTCTCATCATTGCGGCCAAAAAGGTTTCTCGCTTCCTCGTCATCGCGCAGCTGAACCTGAAGTTCCATTTAGTCTCGGGGGATCCGGATCTTCAAGCCCGGATAAACCCGGTTTGGATTCTTGATGACGTCCTTATTAGCGCCGTAAAGCTTCACCCATTTGCCGGACTTGCCGTAAACATTCGGTTTTGCCGCGATGGATTGCAGTGTATCCCCTTTTTGGATGACGTACTCTTCAAACTTGGCTTCTTTGGCGGCTTGAGTCTCCGCGGCCATCAGCGGTTCTAATTGCTGAACCGCATCCTCCGCAAAATTTTGTTCTGGGTCCGTTGAAACCGCTGCCTCCATTTCAGAATCGGGTTCCCGCGTGACAGAACTTGTTCTGGGAGAAGGATTATATTCCTGCTGGAGATATCCCCGGTTCCCGCTCAATTCTTCATCCTGGGTCGGCGGTTTTTGCAATTCAGAGAGAGTGGGGAGTTCGATATCGGTTCGAATCACCTGGCGGGTTGCCTTCATGGGCTGTGTCTCCCATTCATCGGAAGGTTTCCCGGTTAAGTATCCTCGATTGTCGCTTCCACTCAGTTGTTGATCCACTCGATCCATTTCTACTACTCGAGTCGTCGTCGTTAACACGCATCCCGAGATGGCAATTCCCAATAATCCAATTCCGATTCTTTTAGTATTCATGATTTCCTCCTTTTTCAGCGTTCAGGGTACAGTTAAAAACCTCATCTTCTCTGTACGCTGTCCCCTGATCCCTGACCCCTGACCTTTATTCCCAACTCCTTCAGTTGCCTGTCCGACACTTCCGATGGAGCTCCCGATAAAAGGCATAATGCTTTCTGAGTCTTTGGAAAAGCGATGACTTCTCTAATGCTGGACAGCCCTGCCAGAATCACTAATAAACGGTCCAATCCCAACGCGATTCCGCCGTGCGGCGGCGCGCCGTAACTAAACGCTTTTAACAAAAAGCCAAAACGTCTCTCGGTTTCTTCCCGGCTCAACCCAATCGTTTTAAAAATCATCGCCTGCAGATCCGGCTGGTGAATCCGGATGCTCCCACTCGCCAGCTCCGATCCGTTGATCACTAAATCATAGGCCCGCGATCTTACCCTGCCGGGATCTTTTTCCAGCCATCCAATATCTTCCGAATGAGGAGCCGTAAAAGGGTGATGCTCGGCGTCCCATCGTTTCTCTTCTTCATTCCAGCCGAACAGAGGGAATTCAGTCACCCATAGACATCGGAATTCTTTTTCTGGAATTTGCTTTAATTCTTGAGCCAGCGCCAGCCGAAGCTGTCCTAGAATAGTTTGCCCTTTTTTCAGTTCATCCGCCACTAAAAAAATCATCTCTCCGGGTTTGGCGGCAAATTTTTCTTTCAACTCTACCAACGCCGCCGGCTCGAAGAACTTGGCGATGGGCGATTCTAAACTTGCCCCGACCTTAAAATAGGCCAATCCTTTGGCTCCTAATTCTTGGGCTTTCTGGGTCCATTGATCAATTTCAGAGCGGTTGAAATTTCCCGCTCCCGGAACCGAGATCCCATGAATCGCCTCTCCCACTTTAAGGCGCTCCTGAAAAACTTTAAAGGAGCTCTCTTGAAACACCGAACTCACGTTGGTGATCTCCATGCCAAAACGGAGATCGGGCTTGTCGCTCCCGTAGCGCGCCATTGCCTGCTGATAACTCATTCGGATAAGAGGCAATTTTAAAGAAACCCCTATTAATTTTTGGAACACCACCTGCGCGATCTGTTCCACTACCGCGAATATTTCTTCTTCGTCCGTGAAAGCCAATTCCATATCCAGCTGGGTAAACTCCGGCTGGCGGTCCTTCCGCAGATCTTCGTCACGGAAACAACGCGCCAGTTGGAAGTAGCGGTCAATGCCGGAGATCATCAAAATCTGTTTGAACAACTGCGGCGACTGCGGCAGAGCGAAGAATTCTCCCGGATTGAGGCGGCTCGGGACTAAATAATCCCTCGCCCCCTCCGGCGTGCTTTTGGTGAGAATCGGGGTTTCCACTTCCCAGAATCCATGCCGGTCGAGAACCTCGCGAATCACCTGAAAAAGTTCGTGCCGGAGACGGAGATTCTTTTGCATCTTCGGCCGGCGGAGATCGAGGTAGCGGTATGCCAGACGGAGTTCTTCATTGATTTCAGTTTCATCCTCGATTTCGAAAGGAGGAGTTTGGCTCTTATTCAGGATTTCCAGTTGATGGACCAACACCTCAATGGCTCCGGTTTTGATCTTGGAGTTTTCCGTCCCTTTAGGCCTTTCAGCCGCCTTCCCCGCCGCCGAAATGACGTCTTCCGGCCCCAGTTTCTGGGCGATCGTATGCGCCTGCGGGGAGACGTCCGGATTCATCACCAGTTGAGCGATCCCCTCCCTGTCGCGAAGATCAATAAAGATGAGCCCCCCATGATCCCGGCGGCGATGAACCCAACCGGAGAGGCGGACTTCCTTGCCGACATCTTGAATCGTTAAATCACCACAGCGATGGGTCCGTTTCATTAATTCCCTAAATTTATTTGGCTAGGAGCTAAGAGCTGGGAGTTAGGAGCAAAAACTGTTTTGCTTCCAGCTCCTAGCTTCCGACTCCTAGCTTCGGCATTTGACTTTTCACAAGCTCCAGTATTTTTGTGCGGGAGACCATCTCCTGCGTTCCTTCCTTCATATCCTTTAGCACCACTTCCCCTCTCTTCCACTCTTCGTCCCCCAGGAGCACGACATGCCGGCTCCCCTTTTTATTGGCGGCGCGAAATTGTCCTTTTAGAGAACGATTTTCAAAATCCATCCCCGATACAATTCCGGCCTGCCGGAGTTGTATCAATAGTTTAAATCCTTCCCCTTGAAGCGATTCACTTGTGACAACGACATAAACAGATGCGGGGGCGGGTTTTAAACCCGCCCCCGTCTTATCTTTAAGAATCATCAGCAATCGTTCCGTTCCGAGCGCCCATCCGGCCGCCGGAACCGGCTTGCCCCCTAATTCTTCCACCAAACGATCATACCGTCCTCCCGCCGCTAAGGTATCTTGAGCTCCTAATTCGTCGGTGGAGAGTTCAAAAACAGTTCCCGTGTAATAGTCCAACCCACGGACCAAATGAGCATCCACCTCATAAACAATTTCAGCCAGCTCCAACCCTTCTTTGACTCTCTTAAAATGATCCTGGCAGGAAGAGCAGATTCGCGCGAAAATATTCCCTGTTTTCGGAAAGATTTTTTCTCCGCAAGTTTCCTTTTTGCAGTCTAGAATCCGAAGAACATTTCGTTCAAAACGCTGCTGGCACTCTTCGCACAATTGGGAACGGACCGGGGAAATTTCTTTCTGAAGCTGGGCAATTACTTCTGGACGATCTTTGTCACATCCTAAATGATTGATTCGAAGACGGAATTTCTTTATCCCTAACTCAGCGAGGAATTGATTCAGGAGGTGCACATTTTCAACATCGCTCAACGGACTGACGGAACCAATCGCCTCAATCCCGATCTGATGAAACTGTCTCTGCCGCCCCGCCTGGGGGCGCTCCGCCCGAAACATCGCTCCGATATAAAAAAGTTTTACGACTTCTTCCTGCGCCCCTAAGCCGTGCTCCAAATAAGCCCTTACCACTCCAGCGGTCCCCTCTGGCCTTAAACAAATCTGGCGATTCCCTTTGTCCGTGAAGAGATACATCTCTTTTTGAACGATATCACTCTGCTCCCCAACGGCACGGAGAAAGAGAACCCCCTCCTCCAGAAGGGGCGTCCTGATCTCATGGAACCCAAAGAGATCAAAGAGGGCGCGCGCTTTCTTTTCAACGGTTAACCAGAGAGGAATTTCTGCGGGTAGGATATCATGAGTCCCCCGTAATGCCTGAATGTTCACCCCACCACCTGCCTTTCGCCACCACCTACTTCTTCTAACTTCCTAGTCAGTAGGTGGTGGCGATCTGCCTTTGGCAGATACAGACCTACGGGCTGTAAGGCAGGCGGTGGAATCATAACCTCAAATTCTAGCAGGGAAAACCCTCTATGTCAACGAAGCTAACGAGGGAATCAATAAAGGAAGGAAGGATTCTATCGAACGTCTTTTTTCATGATCAACCCGGGCTTAAATACCGCCACTTTCTTGGGTTCGACCGGAACCTGCTGTCCTGTCCGGGGATTTCTTCCCATGCGTCCCCTTCGGGATTTTACTTTAAAAACTCCAAAGTTCCTCAATTCAACGGTTTCGCCGGCAGAGAGACTTTCAACAACGCAGTCTAACGACCCTTGAACCACCTTCTTCACATCCTGCTGTTTAATCCCTGTTTTTTCAGCTACTTTGAGGACAATATCTTTCTTTGTCATCTCATTGCTCCTTTCTCCTGCGTAAACTTTTTTAAGCGTTGTTACTAACGTAGCAGAAATGAGTTGTGTCTGTCAATGGTTTTTATTTGACCTCCAAGACCACGTTTTGAACCCCCACTAACTGCTCCATTTCCTGCATTAACTCTTCTGTTGGCTGAGCGGCGAGGTCGGAATTCACCTGGAGATGAACTTTTCTCCCGTCGTTGAGATGCAGATGAAGATGAACAGGGACGGGACCGGGATAACGCGTTAAAACTCGCTGAACCTCTTGGAGCAGTTTGGGTTTCTCATCTCCTTTCTTTAAATGGAGATGAATCGCCTGGGTGTATTTTGATTTTACCGTGTCTAACGGGATCACTTCGCCGGCAATCACCTTCGCTTCTTCTTCCCTGAGCGAGAGGCGCCCTTTGACTAAAACCGCCTGCGCGGGAATGAGATAAGAATAAACTTCTTTGAACGTGGACGGAAAAACAACCACCTCCACAGAGCCTTCTAAATCTTCCAGCTGTATAATAGCCATTCTTTCGTTGGTTCTCTTGGTCATGGTCTGTTTTAATTTCTGGATAATTCCGCCGATGGCGATCTCCTTTCCATCGGGATGCTGGGAAAGAGTTCGTGTTGTCGCGTTGCTGAAGCAGCGGATATCCCTTTCAAACTGCGCCAGCGGATGACCGGTCACATAATACCCTAACAGTTCCTTTTCAAAAGCCAGAAGCTGGTGTTGAGGCCACTCGGGGATGTCCGCGCCTTCGTGAATTTCCTTCTTAAACAAACTTGTCCCCTCAACGGCGTCGAAGAATGAGAACTGCCCCTTATTCCGGTCCCGCTGAATCTCCCCCGCCGCTTCCAGCGAACGATCGAGCATCGCCAGAAGCTGTGACCGCTTTTTCCCGAAGCTGTCGCAGGCGCCGCATTTAATCAAACTCTCCAATACTTTTCGATTGACGGTCCGCAGATCCACTTGTTCGCAAAGGTCCTGTAACGAAAGCAATGACCCTTTCTTTCTTCTCGCTTCGACAATAGAATCAATCGCCGTTTGCCCCACGTTTTTAACGGCGTTCAATCCAAAACGAATTGTCTGGTCGTCCATCGTGGTGAATTTGCTGAAACTCTCATTGATATCCGGAGGGAGTATTTTAATTCCGATCCGTTTGGCTTCTTCGATGTAAAGAACCACTTTATCGGTGTTTCCCGTTTCGCTGGTAAGCAGGGCGGTCATGAACTCCACCGGATAATTCGCTTTGAGGTACGCCGTTTGATAAGAGATCAAAGCGTAGGCGGTGCTGTGGGATTTGTTGAAACCGTACCCGGCAAAATACTCGATGAGATTGAACACTTTCTCGGCGATCCTCTTCCCCACCCCATTTTTGTTCGCCCCCGCGAGAAACGCCTCCCTCTGCGCCTGAATCGCCTCCGGATTTTTTTTGCTCATCGCCCGCCGGAGTTCATCCCCCTGGCTCAAGGAAAAACCGGCCAGGGTATTGGCAATCAGCATCGCCTGTTCTTGATAGAGAATGATGCCATAGGTATCTTTAAGGATCGGTTCCAGCGCTTTGTGGTCGTAGCGGATCGGGATTTCTCCATGCTTGCGCTTGATAAATTCATCCACCATGCCGCTCCCGATCGGGCCCGGACGGTAGAGCGCCAAAAGAGCGGTGATGTCTTCAAATCGTTCAGGCCTGAGCCGTCTTAACAAATCTCTCATGCCGGAACTATCCAGCTGAAAAACCCCCAGTGATTCTCCCTTCCCGAGAAGGGTGTACGCTTTTGGATCGTCCATGTGGATCTGACTCAGATCCACATGGATTCCACGCCGGCGCTGGATAATTTTTGAAGTTTCATCAATGACCGTCAGGGTTTTCAGCCCAAGAAAATCCATTTTCAGCAGTCCGATTTTCTCGAGCGCCCCCATGGGGAACCCGGTGGTGATCTGGTCGTCGCTGGTCTTAAAAAGCGGGATATAATTCACCAACGGTTTCTCGCTGATGACGACGCCGGCCGCGTGAGTGGAGGCGTGGCGGTTCAATCCTTCCAGTTTCATGGAAATATCGAGCAGTTTTTTAATCCGCGGATCACTGTCGTAAAGAGTCTTGAGCTGTGGTTCCACCTCAAGGGCGTGCCGGAGCGTGATATTGAGATCATTGGGGATCAGTTTCGCGATCCGGTCAACGTCGGGATAAAGCATGTTCATCACCCGTCCGACGTCCCGGACCGCCGCCTTGGCCGCCATGGTCCCGAAGGTAACGATCTGCGCTACGTTCTCCTTGCCGTATTTTTGGGTCACGTAAGCGATCACTTCCCCGCGGCGCTCGTAGCAGAAATCAATATCAATATCCGGCATACTGACGCGGTTCGGGTTTAAGAAGCGTTCAAAGAGAAGGTCGTATTTCAGAGGGTCAATGTCGGTAATCCCCAAGAGATAGCTGACTAAACTCCCGGCCGCCGACCCCCTCCCCGGCCCCACCGGAATTCCTTCACCTTTCGCGAATCGGATAAAGTCCTGAACAATTAAAAAGTATCCGGTGTATCCCAGATCACGAATGACTTTCAGCTCGTGATTCAAGCGGTCTAAAACAGCCTGTTCCGGTTTTCCATATCTTTTTTTGAGTCCTTCCTGGCAGAGTTCTTCCAAATAAATCTCTTTCGTTTTCCCGACAGGGGGATCAAAATGAGGCAAGTGGATCTGTTTCAAGTCCAGTTCAAGGTTGCATTTTTCCGCGATCTTGATCGTATTCTTGATCGCGTCGGGAAGCTCAGAGAAAAGATGACGCATCTCCTCCGCCGACTTGAAATAGAATTCCGGAGTTTCAAAGCGCATCCGGTCAGGATCTTCCAGATGGCTTCCTGTCTGGATACAGAGAAGCGCCTCGTGCGCCCCGGCATCCTCTTGCCTGAGATAATGACAGTCGTTCGTCGCCACGATCGGAAGAGACATTTTTTTTGAGATCTCCAGCAGCCCCTCATTCCCCTTCTTCTGCGCCTGGAGCTGATGAACCATCAACTCCAGATAATAATCGCCAGGGGCGAAGATCTGGCGGAACTCATCCGCCACCCGCACCGCTCCCACGAGATCGCCTGCCAGAATCCGGTGATTGACCTCTCCATGCAGGCAGCCGCTTAAACCCATCAATCCTTTGGAGTACTGCGCCAACACTTCTTTGTCAATCCTGGGACGGTAATAAAACCCTTCGAGGTAACCGATGGAAACCAGTTTCATCAAATTCTGGTAGCCAGTTTCGTCTTTTGCCAATAACGTCAAATGAAAAGAGGCCTCATGAATCCCCTGCCCTGACTTGACAAAACGGCTCTCCGGCGCGACATAAATCTCGCAACCGATGATCGGTTTGATCCCCGATTTCATCGCTTCCTGATAGAATTCGACGGCGCCGAATAAATTTCCGTGGTCGGTCATCGCGATGGCCGGCATCTTGTACTGACGCGCCTTTTCCATCAGCTCAGGAATCCGGCAGGCGCCGTCCAAAAGACTGTATTGGGTGTGGAGATGAAGGTGGACAAAATCGGAATGGATCATACTAACATGATTCTAGCATATTTCTTATAAAGAAGAATCTACTAAAACCGAAGAGATCATTGATTGTCTTATCCCTGCTTCCCGAAACGACCTTCCCATCTAATATGCTGAGGGATAAGACCCCGTGGGTTATGATTTGATTAACCTGTGCGCCTGTTTGCGCGCGTTCACGCACAGGCAGGTTCACGCAGACAAGTCAGGGGGGAGGGAACTAAGCGGCCCCCGTGACAAGACCACGGGGAAATATTCATTCTATTCCCACTCGATAGTGGCTGGAGGTTTTGAGGAAATATCGTAAACGACTCGATTGACCCCTTTGACTTCGTTGATGATCCGATTCGAAATCCGCGCTAGAAGTTCATCCGGAATCCGTGCCCAGTCGGCGGTCATACCGTCCGTGCTGGTGACAGCGCGCAGGGCAATGGTATTTTCGTAAGTCCGCTCATCCCCCATCACGCCGACACTTTTTACCGGCAGAAGAACAGCGAACGCCTGCCAGATTTGGTCATAGAGTTTAGCGTTGCGGATCTCCTCGATGAACCGCGCATCGGCCTCGCGGAGAATCGCCAAACGTTCCTCTGTGATAGGACCTAGAACTCGCACCGCAAGCCCAGGTCCGGGGAATGGATGACGTCCGACAATCTCTTCAGATAAGCCGAGTCCGCGGCCGACTTGGCGAACCTCATCCTTGAAAAGCTCTCGCAAAGGTTCCAGGAGTTTCAACCGCATCCTCTTTGGAAGGCCGCCGACGTTGTGGTGGCTTTTAATCGTCGCGGAAGGCCCTCCGAAACTGGACTGACTTTCAATCACATCCGGATAGAGCGTCCCTTGAGCCAGAAAGGTGGCTCCTTTGTTTTTTTTCGCTTCTTCCTCAAAAACACGGACAAATTCCCGGCCAATCAGTTTCCGTTTCTTTTCAGGATCGGTAACGCCGGCCAAACGTTTCAGAAAACGTTTCCGAGCGTCAACGATTTTCAGTTCGACGATTTTTTTAAAAGCCTGCCGGACTTGGTCAGCCTCTCCTTTACGCAGTAATCCCGTATCGACAAAAATACAGGTGAGCTGTTTCCCGAGCGCTTTTGAAATGAGCGCCGCCGCCACCGAAGAATCCACTCCGCCGCTCAAACCCAGAACCACATGATCGTTGCCCACTGTTCCTCTAATACGATCTATCGAATCATGGATAAAACTCTTCGGCGTCCAATCCCCCTCGCAGCGACAGATATTTAAAAGAAAATTCTTGAGGACCAAATCCCCCTGCTGGGTGTGAGCCACTTCCGGGTGGAATTGCACGCCGTAAAAGTTTCTTCGAACATCCGCGATGGCCGCGTGAGTGGAATTTTCTGTTTTTCCAATGGGGATAAACCCGGGGGGCAGTTGGGAAACGACATCGCCATGACTCATCCAAACGGTCGAATCGGCCGGATCAAATCCATCCAGTAGGGGCGAATAATTATTCGCCCCTACATCATCCAAAACCTGCAACGCCGCCCTACCATATTCCCGTTGTTTAGAAGAAAGTACCTTGCCGCCTAATAGTTTCCCCATCACTTGAAGCCCGTAGCAAATTCCCAGAATCGGCACGCCGAGCTTGAAAACTTCAGGCGAGGGAAGCGGAGCCCCTTTTTGGTAAACACTGGCAGGGCCGCCGGTAAAAATGACCCCTTTCGGTCGCAGAGCGCGAATTTCCTCTATCGAAGCATTGAAAGGAAGAATCTGGCAGAAGACGTTCTGGTTACGGACTTTTCGGGCAATGAGCTGATTGTACTGTGAGCCAAAGTCAAGAATAACTATCGTTTGGTGCGGCATAGGCTCATTTTAGCATACTGCGCGACTTTTATCTTTTTCCCATGCCGACGCGCTGGACTTGCTGGAATAGTTTTCCTTCGGTTTTGATGGCAGGGGCGATGATCAGTTCGGTCAGGTGCATTTCGCGGATATCTTTGGCGCCGATGTTCCCCATGCAGGTCATCAACGCTCCCATGAGGTTCTGGGTGCCGTCGTCGAGAATCGCGGGGCCGAAAAGAATTTGCTCTAAGGTTCCGGTCGTACCGACATGAATACGGGTTCCTCTTGGGAGATTGGAGTGAGGCGTCGCCATTCCCCAGTGGTATCCTCCGCCGGGGGCTTCTTTGGCTCTGGCGAAAGAAGAGCCAACCATGACGGCGTCAGCGCCGCAGGCGAACGCCTTGCAGATATCTCCGCCGGTGCTCATGCCGCCGTCGGTGATGATCGGCACGTAGCGTCCGGTACGGGTGAAGTAGAAATCACGCGCCGCGGCGCAATCTACCGTCGCGGTCGCCTGCGGAACTCCCAATCCGATGACTCCGCGGGTCGTGCAGGCGGCGCCGGGACCGATGCCGATGAGAAGTCCGGACGCGCCGGTCTCCATCAACTCCAGTGTCGCTTCATACGTCACTGAATTGCCGATGATCACCGGAATCTTCATCTGCTTGCAGAACTTTGTAAAATCGAGGGTCTTGTACTCTTTGGCGATGTGGCGGGCGGTGCTCACAGTGGATTGCACGACAAAAATGTCGGCGCCGGCGTCCTGCGCGATCGCGCCGAAACGCTCGGCTTTTCCCGGAATACTGCTGACGACCGCGGGGACTTTCGCTTTCTTAATTTGCTCTACCCTTCTGGCGACCAGTTTCTCTTTAATCGGTTCCAGATAAATCGTCTGTACTAACTTCGTCGCTTCTTCTGGAGAAGCACTGGCGATTTTATCGAGGACTTTTTCCGGTTTCTCGTAGCGGGTCTGAACCCCTTCCAGATTCAAAACGGCGAACCCGCCCAATTTTCCCATCGCGATGGCGAAATCAACATCCACAACCCCGTCCATCGCCGAGGCGATGATGGGAACGCGGAATTTCTTGCCGCTGATTTCCCAGTGGGTACCCACCTCATTGGGGTTCAAAGTCACGTTTCCCGGCACCAATGAAATTTCATCAAACCCGTAACATCGTCGGGCTTTGCGTCCTTTACCAATCCATTCGCCCATTTTTCTCCTCGAAAAATTCTAGAAACCTGTAACCAGAGTACAGAAACCAGAAGAGGCATTTTTCTGATCTCTGGTTTCTTGGTATTATATTCTTTCTGCCGAATTCTGCAAGACCCATCCCTGTAAATCGCCCAATCGAACTTCGATCCACCCTTTGCTCTGCCTGACAATCCGCACGACCAGCCCTTCAGGAAGCGTCGCCTGTGGCTGGAAATCATCCCCGGGACCCGCTCTCAAAACCGCCTCTTTCTGCAAGATAACCGCCGAAGGCCTCGCTAAATCATACTTTTTTAGTCCTGTTAAACCGGCCAGCAGAATCCATAAGGTAAATAATGCCGTCAGCCACGGTTTGAACAACGTTCGCTGCGGCAGGAGAGCAACCCAGAGAAGGAGAAAACCGATCAGAATCCAGTAAAAGGCCGCCGTAACGGTGACTAATTCCCTAAGGGCGATCTTTCCGGTGAAAACCTCCGCTATTTTTTCAAGAAATCCCTTGGACTCCGCGCGGATCTTCCCTTCTATCGCAATTTCCCCTTTCGCGTAGTTGAGGTTCGCCTTGATATCCTCATCCCTGGGAAGCAGTTTAAAACCCCGTTCATAATAAAGGATCGCGTTCCCACGCTCTCCTTTTTTCCAATAAGCGTTCCCTAAATTGTAATAGAGGGCGCCGTGACGAATTCCTTGCTGAAGCAGGTGGCGGTATTCTTCAACCGCCGAGTCGAATTTTTGACTCTGATAATCCGAGTTGGCCTGATCGAAGAGTTCGTTCACAGCCGCGGCACGGCATGGGACGGCTGAAACGAAAATCATTAAGAACGCCATAAGCGCCATAAAACCAAATGGTTTTTTCTTTCGTGATTTTTCTAATTGCACAATCAATGACGCGGCTTCTTCAAACCGGCTCTTCATTTGTCCGGGATCGCTCTGAGAGAGAGCGAAACGGGCCAGATCGCATTCTTCCAGCAGAACCCGCAGACGCTTCAGAAGATCTTCAGAAACAGCCCGATTCCGCAGTTCACGAATCACCTCATCTAGGGTCAGACTCGCCGTCGCGATTCCCAATCGGTCAGAGATAAAAGATCCTATGGCTTTCTGCGCTTCCGTGTAAAACCCGGCGATATCTCCGTCGTTCATCTTTGCCTTGGCCTGCCGCAATCGCTTCTGCGCCAATCCATGCGCCTTCTGCTGTTTCGCGTAAACCACATCCTGGCTGAGACGGGATTGCCGGCGCTGCCAGGTGTAAAAAAGTCCCAGAAGAAACCAGGGGCTGGAGTAAATCCACCAAAAGGAAGGACGATCCCACGGAAGCGCCTCTTGATCTTCTAATCGGGAAACCGCTGTTTTAATAAAACGGATATCCTCGCCGACACGCTTCACCTCCGCCTTGGGAGCCGCGCCGCCGCTGGAGGAGACTCCTATCAATTCTTCTTGTTTCGCCGACGGCTTGACTTCTAAAAAAATCGGTTCCGATTCCAATATTTCATATTTTTTCTCATCCGGATTGAAGAAAGCGTACTGAACCGGTGGAATTTTCAACTTCCCCGGAATCGTCGGGATGACCACTTTTTCGAAAACCTTTTTTCCTTGAACGGTGTAATGATCCTTGGAAATATCTTCCGATCCCCCTCCCTCGTACTCCTTAAATCCCTGCGGGAGAGTCATAACGGGACTGGTGATGGTTTTGATATTCCCTTTGCCGCTGACTTCGGTCGTAATGGTCACCGGCTGATTCGCCTCCACTTGGGCTCTATCCACCTTAACCGAGAGATGATAATCTCCGATGTCCCCTTTAAAACCCTCCGGTTTTCCTTCGTCGGGAAGGGGCTGTCCCTGGATCACAATTGGCTGAGTGGCTAAAATCACGATCTTCCCCTTTCCCGCACTGGCCCAGGGGCCCGATCTAAAAATATCAAAGGGATCCATCGAGAAAGCGTCTTCCGACTGCTGGGGCACGGTCACCTTCAAGCGGGCGGGTGAAATTGTCAGATCTCCCGTGGTCGTCGGAAAGAGAGCCGTCTTGATTTCCGTAACTTGATAAGTTCTTCCGTTAATGGTCTTGAAATATTGATTCTGCGGCGGCATATCTTCCGACCAGAACCCGACGGTTGACGGAGGCTCGTACTCCGGATTCTCAAACAGGTCAATCGAACGGTAAAAAGCGAAGGTCAAAGTAACCTGTTCGTTCACGTAGGGACGGAGTTTGTCAACATAGGTCTGGATAAACAGCTTCTTATTTGCCCCGCTTTCTTCACCCGCAGAGGGGGGCTCGGACGCCGGAGCCGTTCGCCGAGCGTTCCCCCGCGCGGGCGCGGAGACGGCGCCGGCAGAGGTCACTTCTATTTCGATCGGATCGGTCTCGTAAATTTTCCCATTGTAGCCAATTTGAACCGGCTCGATCGTTAATTTTCCGATCTGCTGTGGGACCAGAATGTAGCGGAAAGTCGTCGAGGCAAAGATTTCCCCGTTGACAATGGAAATATTTTGCGAACGGCTGGAGGAATAGGTGCGGAACTCGTTCATCACCGGCAGTTCCGGCGATGGCAGAGAACGAGTCTCGCCTTCGATCACAATCGTGAGGGTAAGGGTGTCGTCAATCGAAAGTTTGGATTTGTCAACGCGGGCAGAGACGGAAATGTCGGAGGCGAAAAGCGGGAAAATAGAAAATAGAAAATAGAAAATAGATAGAGCAAAAAATTTAGTACGGTCATTGCGGGCGTAGCGAAGCAATCCCGTTCTTAGAGATTGTTTCGTCGCGGAGTTTATCCTGAACGAAGCCGAAGGGCTCCTCGCAATGACTGTTCGATTTTTCCAATTCTCCATTTCCCATTTCTCCTTGTTATCCTGAGCGAAATCCGCCCCCATTTTCTGTTAGCAGAATGGGCAAAAAGTATTTGTTAAAGAGCCCGTTGTAAGGGTTGTAATGCATCTGTTGAATTCTCTGCCGGTTTCTCTATTTTTTGGGGAATCCCTTTATCAAGAAATATTGTATCATCCATCCAGTTGATGATTCGATCATTTTCATCAAATAAAACAGTACCCTGTTTTGGCATGATAACAATGTAAGCCGGCAGTTGATGATCAATTCCTATGACTTGAGACTGCTCACCTAAAGTTTCTGCCAATTCTTCTGTCGTCACGGGCGGCCAACCTACACCAACATCATACACAACTGCCTGTCCCGAAATTGGCTTTACTAAGGATTTGATAGCGCTTTTACTATGATCTAATCTCCCAGACATTGTAGTCATTTGCACGTACTTACTAGGAGGCGTGGAATGATCCTTTGTTTGGATAGTTGGTAATTTTGGAGCGAGATTAGAACTCAGAAAATGGCCCTGATTGTCTATGAATACGTGGAATGAGTCAATCTTGTCTTGTGGATTGACGCATAGACGAATCAAAAGGATGATACCGCAAAAAAAACTTTGACGACGTCTTAGGCTAGGCCGCTTGAAGTTTGTGTCGGGAAACAGCTTGTTTGACTTCATTGGCCACTTTCTGACTCAGGGGCGCCACGTTCATCTTGACCGTGTAGCCAAGTAATAAAAGAACCTTCTCCAGAGTCGCGATGTTAGAAAACTCCCCGTTTTCGATCTTTGAGATGTGCTGTTGGGTGACACCCGCCTTCTGAGCTAATTGTCTCTGACTTACATGGTGACTGATCCGGTATTCAATGATGCATCTGACGATTTGAAGCTTTTGCTCCTCTAGTTCGTAGAGTTCTCTAAAATAAGGATCCTTCAGTTTTTCGTTTAGGTGAGCCTCTACCTTTTCTAGTCTCATCTTCCATCACCTCATCGGTTGTCTCGAAAGAAATTGTCTTCTCCTTTCGAGAGCCACTTTTTTTTCCTGCTTGGGTGTTTTATCAGATTTCTTCACAAAACCATTGGTAAAAATTGCCTTATCCTGATGAAAAAAGAAATATAAAATCCTGATCTTTCCTTCGCGTCCCTCAAATCTGAGTTCGAATAAATCATCCCCTATGTATTTGGCATGAGGTTTGGGAAGCCGATGACCGAATTGCTCTAGCAAGCCTCTGACAAAGAAAAACTTCCTCTGTGTTTTAGGATTTAATGAGTCAATAAACTCCTTAACAGGAGAACGATTCGAATCCGTGTAATAGTAATAACCGGTGACACTCCCCATGGAATATTCTCAATATAAGTATACAACTAAATAGTTGTCAAGTCAAGTTTCTTAGCTGACATCCAGCCTATGACCTGTTTTGAGGATTTTCGCTGTGACCAACTCAACTACCCTCGCCTAAAGGCGAGGGGTTGATACCACTTGGAGTCGGCTT
>CAYJQR010000026.1:0-1617 GCA_964372345.1 uncultured Planctomycetia bacterium
GGAGGGGAGTGTAAAAAGATACCCCGCAGCTTCAGCCTCAGCCAGAGGCTGAGGCTGAAGCTGCGGGGAGACTTCAATGAGCTTAAGCGGATTTTCTGAAATCAATTGTCCTTACTGCGGTGAAGTGATCGAGATTATGGTGGATTGTTCAGTCCGTTCTCAGGAATATATTGAGGATTGTTCGGTCTGCTGCCGGCCGATTCATTTTAAAATTGAGATTGATGAAGACGGCAGTAAGAGAATCAATGCCGATAGCGAGGATTCGGCTTAGCAGGTAACGAAATCAGCAATAAATTGGAATTACAAATTTTCTTTTTTCTAGCGATAGGTTGACAAATCGTGTCCGATGAGGTATTCTTATGATGTAAGGTGGATGATGTAATACACCCGATCGCCTTACGAATCAATCAAAAGGAGTCCATTTCATGAGGGATTTGAGTCGCTTAAGTTATGTCAGAGTCAATTTCATTCTCCCACAAGAGGTGTACCATGCTTTACGGATTCTCATCCCGGAGCGAAAACGAAGCCAAGTGATCACTGCTCTCATCAAAGAAGAGATTACAAGGAGGGAGAAAGAGTTGTATAGAATGGCCCAAGAGTTGGAACAAGATAAAGAACTCAATCAGGAGATGCGAGAATGGGAAACTACTCTGAAAGATGGTCTTGGGGAGAGTGAATGGATCTAAAGAGAGGGTTTGTTTATTGGGTAGATTTAGACCCCACTCGTGGATCTGAAATCAGGAAGAAAAGACCTTGCGTGGTCATCGGAGTAGATGCTATCAACCAAGCGAGAAGAACCGTGGTAGTCATTCCTCTCTCAAGCTCAGGGAAAGAGCATCCTCCATTGGCCGTCGCAGTTCAATGTATGGGTAAAAAAGGAATCGCTGTGATGGATCAAATAAGAGCCGTTGATAAATCCCGATTCCTCCAACAGTGTGGACAAGTCACTCAAGAAGAAATGACAGAACTAGAAAAAGGAATAAAAATTGTTTTAGGTATGTAAAGATGACTCCACATAAGCGAAGGAAGTCATGGCCTATTATGTGCTAAAGATCGCGATCACAGTTTTGATGATTGTGGTCATTTCCGAAATCTCAAAGAGGAGTTCTTTTCTGGGCGGGCTATTGGCTTCTCTGCCGCTAGTTTCTTATTTAGCCATGATCTGGCTTTACGCGGAGACTAAAGATACTCAGAAAGTAGCGGATCTAGCGCATAGTATTTTCTGGCTGGTGCTGCCATCCCTGCTGTTGTTTGTCCTGCTTCCTCTTCTTCTGAAACTAAAGTGGAATTTCTACGCGAGCTTATTGATTTCGACAATGGGGATGATCGGCGCTTATCTTGGAATGATTTGGGTTCTAAAACGATTCAGCGTGAATTTGTGAAAAATCTCAATCAACAATTCTGGAATCGGACCCTCAAAAAAATCCCCGGCGGAGTCAATAGCCCGGTCCGCTCGTTCAAAGCGGTCGGCGGGACGCCGATTTTTTTTAAGCGGGGCAAAGGGGCTTACTTAGAGAGCGTTGACGGAAAGAGATATATTGATTACTGCATGTCGTGGGGGGCGTTGATTCTGGGGCACGCCGATCCAAAAGTGGTCAGCGCTGTCCAGAAGGCCTG
>CAYJQR010000026.1:1717-21390 GCA_964372345.1 uncultured Planctomycetia bacterium
TTTCGTGTCAGTGACGGCGGCGCGCAGAAAATTTATGGAATCAAACCAGATTTAACGACGCTCGGGAAAATTGCCGGCGGCGGGTTCCCGCTGGCCGCTTTCGGCGGCAGAAAAGAGCTGATGGATTTACTGGCGCCGGAAGGATCGGTTTATCAGGCCGGAACGCTTTCAGGGAATCCCGTTGCCTGCACGGCGGGACTGGCTACTTTGGCACAGTTAAACACCGAACTCTACCGAGTGCTCGAGAAAAATACCGATCGTCTAGCAAATTCAATCAAGGCGGCGGCGGAACAGAAGGGGATCGTGCTCGATGTTCCGCACATTGGCTCGATGCTGGGACTCAGTTTCAAAAATCCTAAACAATACAGCCGCCTTTTTCATTTATTGCTTCAGCCGAAGGCTGATCCGCCTCTGGCGGAGGCCGAAGGAATCTATCTTCCGCCGAGCGCGTATGAGACGCTGTTTTTATCAAGAGCGCATAGCCGTGAGGTCATTGAGAAAACAGTGATGGTATTTCAGAAAGCATTCCAACGATTATAACGACACCAGTTCCCACGCAGAGCGTGGGAACGAAGAATATATTGTAGGGGCAGGCCCCCGTGCCTGCCCGAATCATAATGTAGGGGCGGGTCTTGTGCCCGCCCTGATACAGGGCAACCACAAGGGTTGCCCCTACATTGGATTGATCGCAATAAACGTTATGAACCCAACCCAGTCGAAAGAATCCCAGATGCGCGAGCTTTTTGACGCGATCAGCCCGCGGTATGACCTTTTCAACCGCGTCTCGAGTTTGGGACAGGACCGTGCCTGGCGGGAGAAAAGTATTCGGTTAGGAGAAATTGCTAGTGGCATGACGGTTCTCGATATCGGCATCGGAACAGGGGATTTCAGTGGTTGTGCCGCCGAGAAAGTTGGCCCCAGAGGCCGGATTTATGGAATGGATATTGCTCCCGAGATGCTGAAGCAATCCGCCGATAAAATCAAAATTCCATTTCTGCCGATTCTTGCCAGGGCTGAACAGATTCCGCTCCGGGCGGGAAGTGTTGACCGTGTTTTGATGGCGTTTGTCCTTCGCAATGTCAGTGATGTGGACAGGACTTTACAGGAATGCTTGAAAGTTTTGGACAATCGCGGTAAACTGATAGCGCTTGAGATCACACGGCCTGCGAACAGGGTCGTGGAATGGCTTTATCGTTTTTATATGGGGAAAATCGTGCCGCAAATGGGGCGTATTCTTTGCGGGAAGCGCTGGCCTTTTGATTATTTAAATCAATCGGTGATGATGTTTCAAAGCCCTGGCGAAATTGCTGACACAATGAAACAAGTCGGATTTTCCAGCGCTAAGGTTTTTCCTTTAACAATGGGCATTGTGCACGTGATTATCGGAGAAAAATAATTGATCCCACCACCTGCCTTTCGGCCTGTAGGGCCGACAGATTTGTTTTTGACAAATCTGTCCCATCACCTACTGCCGAATGGAAAAGTACATACAGTAGGTGATGGGATAAGGCAGGTGGTGGGATGAGTCAGAGCCGAGTTCCGCTGTTGGATCTTGAAACCATTTATGAGCCGGTCACCCAGGCGTTGGCGCGGACCGAGGAGGTAATTGCCCGGGAGCTGGCGGCTGATGGCGAATACGCCGGTGAAGTTGCCAAAACTCTGATACAAGGGAAAGGGAAACGCCTCAGACCGGCCCTCCTCCTGCTCTCGGCGAGGGTGGATCGTCTCCCCTCCGAGGCAAGCTGCGTTGCGGCCGCGGCGATGGAGATGATTCATGTGGCGACGCTGGTGCACGATGACGTCATTGACGAAGCGGCGCTTCGTAGGGATGAGAAAACGGTTAATTCTGTTTTTGGCAACAAGATCGCGATTCTTTTGGGGGATTTCCTCTACGCGAAGGCAAGCAGTATGCTCTCATCGCTGGGAGACGCGAAGTTGCTGCAGTGGATCTCCCATGCGACCACGCAGATGTGTTTAGGGGAGTTTACGCAGGCCTATCTTAGAGAAACTCCTAATCTGAGCGAGGCGTACTATCTGGAGTTGATCCATAAAAAAACGGCCCGCCTGATGGCCGCCTGCTGTCAGTCCGGCGCTTATTTAGCGCGGGTTTCTAAAGAAGAACAGGAACTTTTGTATCAATTTGGCTTGAACTTTGGGATGGCGTTTCAGATCGTGGACGATTACCTTGACATTACCGGGGATGAGAAGACGCTGGGAAAACCGTGCGGACTCGACCTCCTTCGAGGCAAAGTGACTCTTCCTATGATTGATCTCTATCATTCATCACCGGAACAGAGAGATTTCCTGGAGGGGCTTTATACGGTTGGAATACAGAATGGAGAAATGAGAAAACTTAAAGATCTCCTGGTGGAATCGGGGAGCCTGGAAAGGGCGATGAACCGGGCCCGCGGTTACATGGACGCCGCCAAAGAAAATCTTGAAAAAGTGGAAGAGTGGCCGGCTCGAGAATCGTTGTTAATGCTTGCCGATTATGTTCTGCTCCGGCAGCGGTGAGGTGACCTATGTTCGGAATCGGTTTTCAGGAATTAGTGGTGATTCTCTTGATCTGTCTGCTCCTTTTCGGCGCCAGCCGCCTGCCTGAAATTGGACGAGCGCTGGGGAAAGGGATTCAGGAATTCAAAAAAGCGACCAAGGAAGGGTTAGATGAGGACGACAGCAATAAAAAGAACTAGGCCACATCTTTCGCCAATTCTAATCTTAATCCATTGAGGGCGTTTTGTGTCGCTTGCCATTTGATCTCTTCGCGGCTTCCCTTTAGAAAGAGTTCCGAGCAGTAGGTTTTTTTGGGCGTCGCGAGGGCGACATAGACCATGCCAACCGGTTTCTTCTTTGTCCCGCCGGTGGGGCCCGCGATCCCGGTGATTCCGATTCCAAAGGTTGTCCCTGCGGTCTGACGGATTCTTTGCGCCATCCATGAAGCGACTTCGCGGCTGACGGCTCCTTTCTTTTTCAGCAGACCGGCGGGGACTCCGAGTAGAGTGGTTTTACTCTCATAGCTGTAGGTTACCAGCCCCCGCGTCAGCGCCTTGGAACTGCCGGGAACATTGGTGATTCGATGAGTCAGAAGCCCCCCCGTGCACGATTCCGCGATCGCGAGAGTTTTCCTCTGCGCGATCAGATGATTGACAACAACGGATTCCAGCGTCTCTTCATCATTTCCAAAGAAGACGTCTTTAATTTTGGGACGGATCTCCTTTTCGATTTTAGCGATGGCGCGGTTTGCCTCTTTTGTGTTTTTCCCCTTGGCCATGACGCGCAAGTCTACTTCTCCCAAATGGGCGTATATTCCAACGGTGGCCGGTGGCTTTAGCTTCAGCCATTTTTTCACTCTGACGGCGATGGTGGATTCGGGGAGCCCGCTGGTCCGCAGCGTTTTTGAGATGATGACCGATTTAGATCCACCTTGCTTTCGTAAAAATGGCCGGACCGTTTCCAAAAACATCGGCTTCATTTCACGCGGGACGCCAGGGAGGGCGATGACAAGAAAATGGAAAATGGAGAATGGAGAATGGAGAGTGGAAGGGTTCCTAGATAGTCGAATCATAAATCCTGGGGCGGTGCCGATAGAGTTAGGGATTTCGGTGGCTCCTTCTGGCAGATAGGCCTGCCGCTCGTTCAATTGAGCCATGGCAATTTTACGGTGTCGAAAACGGTTTTTGATTTTCTTAAGGATTTCGGGATGTAGGACTAATGGAATTCCGGCGAATTCAGCGATGACTGCGGTCGTGACATCGTCCTCGGTGGGGCCCAGGCCGCCGGTCACAATCACGCCGTCTGAGCGGCCGCAGGCAAGGGCCAGGGTTTCTTTAATTCTAGCGGGATTATCCCCGATGGTGGAATGGAAGAAAACATCCACGCCGATTTTGGCCAGTTCCTGCGACAGCCACGCCGCGTTGGTGTTCACCGTGTGACCGAGCAGTAACTCTGTTCCTAGCGCCACGATTTCCAGTCGCATGAATTTACTATAGCATAATCGGGTAGTAGTGAAAAATTTTTGCAAGAATTTCTTGGCGGGTTACGTCTCTATAGATGATGCCAGACTCTTGACCTTTGACCTGACAGAGAAGTTGATATATCATATTAAGTGAAGCCCAGACTTATGGAATGAAGTGACATAAGTCTGTTGGCTGAACTTAACCCTTGACATTTGCTTACGTTCAACTCGGGGCAAATGTCAAGGGTTCAATTCGCCCCCACTGATTCGTTTTGCATTCGCAAAAGCGAATCAAAACGGCGGGGGCTCATTAAAAGGAGGCAGTCATGGTGGAGTTCACCAAAGGCGAATCCGCCTCGGGCGGAAAAGTGAAAGAAAAATCAGAAGAAAAGAAAACGACCCATGCCCAGGGGGACCGGGACAAAGCGGTGGAACTGGCGGTGGCTCAGATCGAAAAGCAATTTGGAAAAGGGGCGATTATGCGGCTGGGAAAAGACATTAAGATCAATGTCCCCGTGATCCCGACCGGCGCGCTCTCCCTGGACCTCGCGCTCGGAATTGGCGGCGTGCCGAGAGGGAGAATCGTGGAACTCTTTGGACCGGAATCGAGCGGTAAAACCACCTTAACTTTGAGCATTATCGCCGAGACCCAAAAACAGGGAGGGGTTGCGGCGTTTATTGACGCTGAGTACGCGTTAGATCCGGGATACGCGAGAAGACTGGGAGTCAATCTGGACGATTTGCTGATTTCTCAGCCGGATAGCGGTGAACAGGCGTTAGAGATTGCCGAAATGCTCATCCGGAGCAACTCCATTGATCTGGTCGTGGTTGACTCGGTTGCGGCGTTGGTTCCGGAAGCGGAAATTAAAGGAGAGATGGGACAGCCCACTATGGGGCTGCAGGCGCGTTTAATGTCGCAAGCGCTTCGTAAGCTAACCGCGGCCATCAGCAAATCAAAGACCTGTGTTATTTTCGTCAACCAGATCCGCGAGAAATTGGGCGTGATGTTTGGCAATCCTGAGACGACCACGGGGGGACGAGCGTTAAAGTTTTATACCTCCGTCAGGATTGATCTGCGCAGAAAAGAGGTTATCAAGAACGGAGAGATAGTGATTGGCAACCGGATTCGGGCCAAAGTGGTCAAAAATAAAATGGCCCCTCCGTTTAGAGAAGCGGAGTTTGATATTCTCTTCGCGGAAGGAATTTGGAGAATCGGGAGCATCCTCGATGTCGCCACTGAACTGAACGTGATCCAGAAGACGGGATCGTGGCTGGCGTTTGGAGAGGAGAAGATCGGACAGGGAAAGGAGAACGCGGCGGGGTTCTTGAAGGAAAACCCGAAGATACTCGATGACGTCGAGAAAAAGATTCATGAAAGAGTGGCGGTTCCTAGTTAGGGTTGTCGTTGCTTTCGCGGGATTAGCGGTGAACGCGCCCGCGCTTGAGGCGGTAGACTCTTCCGTCGCCGCCGGCCAACTGCAGGAGGCTTTTGTCTCTGTCGCCAAGCAAGTAGGGCCTGCTGTCGTCAGCATCAGCACGATCCACACCGAGCGGGTCCGCAGTTACTACGTGAGTCCCTACGAGGATGAATTCACGCGGAAATTCTTCAGTGATTTCTTCGGAGAGGTCCCGTACCGCGAATTCAAACGGATCGGATTGGGGTCGGGTTTCATCATTGATTCCAAAGGATACATTCTCACTAACGACCACGTCGTTGGTGACGCCGACCAGATTCATGTGACTCTTGCCGACGGACGTGAATTCCAAGCCAAGGTCAACGGGCGCGACTCCATGGCCGATCTGGCGGTCATCCAGATACCGGCCAAAGGATTGCCGGTAGCTCAGCTGGGAAACTCGGATTCTGTTCAAACGGGAGAATGGGCCATCGCGATTGGCAATCCATTTGGTTTCGCGATGACCAACCCTGAACCGACCGTCACCGTTGGCGTCGTCAGCGCTCTGAACCGGAGCCTCTCCCGCGGCGGGAAGGAGCAGGACTTTACCGACCTCATTCAGACCGACGCCGCCATCAACCCAGGTAACAGCGGCGGGCCGCTGGTAAATCTCAAAGGGGAAGTCATCGGGATTAACGTGGCGATTTTCACCACCAGCGGCGGCTATCAGGGGATCGGTTTTGCGATTCCGGTCAATCGGGCGAAGGCCATTCTGGATGATCTCATCGAAGGGAGAAAAGTCCGGTATGGCTGGCTGGGGGTGAGTATTCAAGACGTCAACAAGGACGTCGTCGCTTATTTTGGCGTCTCTGATATGCAGGGAGTGATTGTGGCGCAGGTTTTGGAAGGGGGTCCGGCCGATCAAGGAGGGATCAAAGCCGGCGACGTGATTCGTCTTCTCGATGGAGAGCCGATTAAGAATACGCGCGCTTTAATTGGCCGTGTCAGCCAGGCAAAGATCGGGCAAGAGATTGAAGTTAAGGTTTTGAGGCAAAAAAAAGAAATTGCCCTGAAGATGAAGGTCGGAGACCGTCCGGCGAATTCGTCATCACAGCCTGCCGCTCAAAAACTCCCCAGAGAGGTCAGTCCTTCCATTGTTTCTTGGCGGGGGATGGAGGTGCAAAACCTCACTGCCGCGATCAAACAGGAATTGCGCATTACTGACGATACCGGAGTCGTGGTGACTCAAGTGAATCCCGACAGCCCCTCTTACCGTTCCGGCATTCGTGTTGGGGATGTTATTCTGGAACTCAATCGAACCCCGGTCCGCAACCAGGGGTACTTTGAAGAAATCACCTCTCAGATGAAGGGCGACGCCCTCATTCGCACTCCCCGCGGCTATGTCGTAGTCAAGCCCGAGTAATTTATTTTGCCTAACTCCTTTTCCTGTGCTAAAATAACATACTTTAATGAATTGGCCTCAGTGGGGGGTTGAGACAGCGACTACCTGTTATGTTATCTCGGCAGCGGCCTATCTTTTAACGCTCAACCGGTGGTTGAGGGATTATGCTTCCCTTCTTGAGAAGGTTGCGAAGCGGTCGCTGTTATTAGGTTTTCTTTTGACGGCGCTCTCTTTATTTCATGAAGGGATCTTGGTCACCAACGAATACAACGCTTTTATTTTTTTGAGCGGGGCTATTCTAACGATCCACAGGTTCTTTAACAGAAAAAAGGAATGGGTCGGCCTGAACGCGACGGTGGTTCTTTTGGCTCTTTTTTCTCTTGGGTACGCGCAATGGTTTGACCGTTCAGCTCTTCCGATGGAACCCCTGGGCCGATCCCGATGGTTTGTCGCCCACTCGACGCTGCAATTTTTAAGTTATGGATTCCTGGCGGTTTCATTCGCGGCCGGTTTTTATTATTGGATCTCCCGATGGAAGCGGCGAATGGATGAGAAAGAGATGAAACCGCTGCTTCTTGCCAGCCATAAGACTCTGGCGGCCGGATTTCTGTTCCTGACCGGAAGTATTGTCAGTGGGATTGTTTCAACTCGTCGGGTTTATGGAAGTTATTGGGGATGGGAACCCAACGAGGTTCTGGCGCTGACGCTGTGGGGTATCCTGGCGATTTATCTATATCTATGCAAAAAGAGCGCGTTGTTGTCGCGATGAGCGGCGGAGTGGACAGTTCCGTCACTGCCGCGTTAGTAAAAGAAGCGGGGTATGACGTCATTGGAATGACGCTCAAAACCTGGCCCTCGGAACTGTGCAAGAACGACAGTCCCAAAACCTGCTGTTCCCTGCGGGATGTTGAAGACGCCCGATCGGTCGCGGCGATACTGGATATTCCTTTCCATGTTTTGAATGTGGAAGAGGAATTCAAGAAATATGTGATGGACTATTTCACCGAAGAGTACGCTCAAGGAAGGACGCCGCACCCGTGTGTTCAGTGCAATGATAAGGTGAAGTTTTTGGCTTTGTGGAAACGGGTGAAACCTTTGGGGGTCCGGTATATCGCGACCGGCCATTACGCGCGGGTGGAGTTTGATCCCCGATGGGGGCGTTACGTCGTCAAGGAAGCGGCCGATCCCAGCAAGGATCAATCGTATGTTTTATTTGGACTGACGCAAGAACAGCTTTCTTATACTCAGTTTCCGGTCGGGAATTTTACCAAGCATCAAATTCGTGAAAAAGCGAAAGAGCTCGGCTTGCGGGTTTTTGACAAACCGGACAGCCAGGAAATTTGTTTTATTCCCGATCATGACACGCAGGGATTCTTGAAGAAGGCGTTAGAGGGGAGGGATCTCTCAGGGAGAATCGTGGATAAAGAAGGGAATGTTTTAGGAACTCATTCGGGGATTTTTCAGTTTACCATGGGTCAGAGAGAAGGATTGGGGGTCAACCGCGGCAAGCCTTCTTATGTCGTCGAGATTAAACCGCAGACGCGGGATCTGGTGATCGGTGATCGTGAAGAATGTTTCGCGCGGGAATGCGCCGCGGAAAGAGTCAATTGGCAGGCATGGGGGGCATTGTCGGAACCTATAAAAGCTCAAGCGAAAATCCGGTACAAACATGCCAAGGCCGCTGTGACTCTTTTTCCGGAAGAAAACGGAGAGGTTCGCGTTGTTTTTGACGAACCGCAGAACGCAGTCACTCCGGGACAGGCGATCGTGTTTTACCAGGGGGATACGGTGTTAGGGGGAGGATGGATTCGATAACAGGGTGCAGCGACAGGGTACAGTGAGCTTTGTCTTTCTGAACCCTGGTTTTTAAGGTGGTGTAGCTCAGCCTGGTCAGAGCGAGCGGCTCATACCCGCTATGCCGGTGGTTCGAATCCACCCACCACCAAAAAACTAGTAGGCAGAAGGCAGTGGGCAGAATGCAGAAGGAAAAGAAAACTGAGAATTACGCCTTAGTCAAAAAAGTCTCTAAGTTTATTGACGCCTGGCGGATGCTGGAGCAGGGAGACCGGGTTCTGGCGGCTGTTTCAGGAGGGAGTGATTCCGTGGCGTTGGCGGTACTCCTTCATTTGCTGGCTCCAAAATACAGACTGCGGCTTCACTGGATCCATGTCAATCATCAGATCCGCCCGGAAGCGGGGGAGGACGCCGATTTTGTCCAGCGCCTGGCGGCGCGGTTTGGGGTCTCTTTATCGGTTGAAAAAATTACCCCTCTCTCCGCGGCGCGGCGCCAGAAACGCTCTTTAGAAGAGGTTGCCAGAGAACTCCGTTTTAAGGTTTTTGAGAGGATAGCCGAGGAAACAGGAAGCTGCCGGATTGTCCTGGCCCATCATCAGAATGACCAGGCGGAAACTGTTTTGATGCGGATCTTGCGAGGAAGCGGGACGCGGGGAATCGGCGCGATGGCTCCCGTGACTTTATGGCGCGGTAAAACGATCATTCGTCCTTTGCTGGAGTGTTCCAAAAAGGAATTGCGGGATTGGTTAACCGCGCGTGATTTGTCATGGAGAGAGGATAGTTCCAATCAAAACAGGGAATACCTTCGCAACCGGATTCGTAATCACTTGATTCCTTTAATGGAAGAATCATATAATAAAAAGATTCAGGAACGGTTGGCGACTTTGGCGGCCTGCTCTCAGGAAGATCAATCGTATATCGAGAACAACGCCAGGAATATTTATCAGCAATCATCGGTTCGCGCAAGAGACCAAATTCATATTTCATTGGACCGTCTTTTGCCGCTGCCGAAAGCGATCCAACGGCAAATCACGCGATTGGCGATCGGCGAAGTTCAGGGAAATCTCAAGCGGATTGATTTTCGGCATTGGAAGGAGGCGGAGGATTTATATTATTTCCGGCCGGGACGGTCTGAAGTTCATCTGCCCAACGGAGTCATCATCCAGAAGATAAAGGGGAAAATCGTTTTTTACAGAGGAGAAATCTATGCCAGAGGTAATAAAGAAGGACAAAAAACAGCCCTCCTCACAGCCTAATCCGGCCCGATTTCTAGTGGTCTGGATGCTGTTACTGGTGGCGCTCATGTATTTATTCCGCGGAGAGAGTTCCGTGCTGGTCAAAGGGGATACTCGTGAACTGGCCTACGGAGAATATTTCCACGCTCTTCAAGAAGAGATCACTCCAATAAAGACGGCGGTAAAGGTGGATAATGTCATCAAGGGAGAGTTCGCGGATGGGACTCATTATGTGGTTTATACGCCGGACAACGACCCGGAATTACTCTCCGTGCTCCGTCGGAAAGTTCCTTCTTTCAAGATTGAGCCGCAGCGAACTTTTTTAATGAATGTCTTTTTCACGATGCTGGGGCCTCTCTTTTTTGTGGGGCTTCTCTGGTTTTTGTTTTACCGGGGAGCTCAAGGAGGGGGGAGAATCCTGGCGTTTGGCAAAAGCCGCGCGCGTCAAATTGGAAGCGAAGAAATCAAGGTGACGTTTAAGGACGTCGCGGGAGTGGACGAGGCCAAAGAAGAACTGCAGGAGATCATCGAGTTTCTGAAAGACCCGAAGAAGTTCACCCGGCTGGGGGGGAAAATTCCGAAGGGGGTGCTGCTCATGGGGCCTCCGGGAACCGGAAAGACACTGCTGGCGAAAGCGGTCGCCGGAGAAGCCGGTGTTACTTTTTACAGCATCAGCGGCTCTGATTTTGTTGAAATGTTCGTCGGAGTGGGGGCTTCCAGAGTCCGCGATCTCTTTGAGACCGCCAAAAAATCGGCGAAAGCCAGCGGCAAGGGGTGCATTATCTTTATTGACGAGATTGACGCGGTCGGCCGCCAGCGGTTCGCGGGAATCGGCGGCGGGCATGATGAACGGGAACAGACTCTCAACGCTCTGCTCGTGGAAATGGATGGGTTCAATACTCAGGAAGGGGTTATTTTAGTGGCGGCGACCAACCGGCCGGATGTTCTGGATCCGGCCTTGCTTCGTCCCGGGCGTTTTGACCGGACGATCGTCATTGACCGTCCTGATTTGATCGGCCGGGAGGGAATTCTAAAAGTGCACACCCGCACGGTGAAGGTGGATAAAGACGTGAACTTAAATTCGATCGCTCAGCAGACACCGGGGCTTTCCGGTGCGGATCTGGCGAATTTAGTCAATGAAGCGGCCCTTTTATCGGCTCGCCATAACAAGGAATCGGTGACGCAAGAGGAGCTCGAAGCCGCCATCGAACGGGTCATGGCCGGGCCGGAACGAAAGAGCCGCGTGATTAGTCCCGACGAAAAAAAGAGAGTGGCCTATCACGAGGCGGGGCACGCGCTTCTCGCGTTGTTAATTCCGGGAGCCGATCCCTTGCATAAAGTTTCGATTATTCCCAGAGGGACGGCGGCGCTGGGATATACGATGCAGCTCCCTACACAGGATCGTTATCTGATGACTCAGTCGGAGCTGTCAGCGAAGCTGACTGTTCTTCTGGGAGGAAGGGTGAGCGAGGAGCTTCTGTTCCATGAAATGAGCACCGGCGCCCAGAATGATCTTGAAATCGCCACCGATATCGCCCACCGGATGGTCTGCGAGTATGGAATGAGCGAGAAATTGGGGCATCTTACTTTTGGAAGACGGGATCGCCAGATTTTTCTTGGCAGGGATATTTTGGAAGAGAAAAACTACAGCGAACAGACTGCTGTTGTCATTGATCAAGAGGTTCGACGTATTATTGAAGAAAGCCACGGCCACGCCATGGAACAACTTTCCAAACACCAGGAACAATTAAAATCGATCGCCCAACGTCTTCTGGAAAAAGAGGTTTTGGATGCCGATGAAGTCAGGCGAATACTCAATGGAGATAAACTCACTCAACAGCCGGCATAAAATTTTTCGCTGTGGGATTCACCCTTTTCCGTTGGGAAAAAGAACCTACCTGATGGGGGTTTTGAATGTAACCCCAGATTCGTTTAGCGGCGACGGACTTCTTCAAAAAAGAGAAAAAAATCTTTCGGAAATCGCGGAAGCGGCGCTGGGGATCGCGCGGGACATGATCCATTGCGGTGCCGATCTCATTGATGTGGGGGGAGAGTCCAGCCGCCCCGGAGCGTTGAGTGTTTCGGAGCAAGAAGAGATTGACCGCGTAGTTCCGGCGATCAAGATTCTTTCGAAGAACCTGTCTGTCCCTATTTCCGTGGATACCTATAAATCTGCTGTCGCCGAAGAGGCGTTGAAAAATGGCGCTTCTCTCGTCAATGACATTACCGGATTAACAGGGGATTCCCGAATGGCGTCCCTTATCGCTTCCAATGACGCTTCGGTAGTCATCATGCACATGAAAGGGACCCCGGCGACCATGCAGAGGATGGCTGTTTACCAGGATTTGATGGGGGAAATTATCGAATTCTTCCAGAATAGTATCCAGTTGGCTCGGTCCGCTGGGATTGCGGGAGAAAAAATCATTTTGGATCCCGGTATCGGTTTTGGAAAAACAATCGAGCATAACCTTGAAATTTTGCGGTCGTTGGGCTCGTTAAAAAAACTGGGGCATCCAATCCTGGTAGGGACTTCGCGAAAATCATTCATTAGCAAAATTCTAAACGATCGTCCCGTTGACAAACGATTATGGGGAACTGCCGCCACCGTGGCTTTGGCGATTGCCAATGGGGCCGATGTGGTTCGTGTTCACGACGTCGCTGAAATGAAGGATATAGTCAAAGTTGCCGACGCCATTGTTAGAGACTAAAGAGAGGCAAGATTGATTGATTTAATCTGGCAGAATGTTTTGCTGTATTGGAAGAGTGCCGTAGAGATTCTCCTTCTCTGGGGAATGTTTTACGCCATTCTTTTCTATTTCCACGGCACCCGCGGCATTCAATTATTAAAGGGACTGGCGGTGATCGCGATAGTTTTCATCCTGACACAGCAGTTTCAGTTGAGAACCATCAATTGGATGCTGACGAAATTTTTAGCGATCTCAGTCATAGGGCTTTTAATTATCTTCCAACCGGAACTGCGGCGGGCTCTTTCCCGTCTGGGGGAGCAGCATTTTTTTAAGACGCCGCTCCAGGAAGAATCAATGATTCAGGAGATCCTTCAGGCGTGTACCGCTTTGTCCGGGCGCAAAATCGGCGTCTTGATCGCCATTGAAAAAGAAGTCGGGTTGAAACCCTATACCGAGAGCGGGGTTTCTCTGGACTGCCGGATTACCAGCGAAGTTTTAAACACCCTCTTCATGCCCAACGCTCCGCTGCACGACGGCGCGGTGATTATCGGGAATGGACGAATCGTGGCCGCGGGGTGCCTTCTTCCATTGACGCAGAATCCGCATATCAGCCGCGCGTATGGAACGCGGCACAGGGCCGCCATCGGGCTCACCGAGGAGACAGACGCCGTCGTTGTCGTGGTTTCGGAGGAGAGCGGCTCCATCTCGGTGGCTTCCCGGGGTCATTTGTCCACTAATTTGGAACGGGAGGAACTTGGCGATCTGCTTCGCGAGAATCTTTACAGCTCCCATGCCGGCCGGCGAAAAGGGTGGCGCAGGAGGCAGGGATGATCCAGTCTTTCTGGGTCAATAGTTTTCTGAAATTATCCGCTCTCGCTCTCGCTGTCGTCACGTATCTCTACATCGGAGCCGAACTCAGAGAGAGCCCCGGAACTCTTCCATCGGTGATTACCAAGGAATACATCGCCAAATCGGTGCCGGTGCGCGTGGATCTGCTGGGAAATCCGCCGCGGGGATTCGAAGTTCAAAAGGCTGGCATCATTGTGGATCCTGAGAAAGTCATGATTATTGGCCCTGAGAATTTAATTGGCCCCATTGATTATCTGGAGACGCGGCCGATTTATATCGGTAGACGCGGAGGAACCGTGAAGGTTCGAGTGGGGCTAAAAATCACAAAAGCCGTTAAAGGGATGGATCAGCAGATGGTGGATGTCGTCATTCCGATTGAAAGAATAAAAAAATAGAATATTCAGGTAATGATGAAATTGGGCGTCAATATAGATCATATCGCGACGGTTCGTCAGGCAAGAAAGGGGATAGAGCCGGACCCTGTCCATGCGGCCCTTTTTTGCGAATCAGCGGGGGCCGATTCGATCGTGGCTCATTTAAGAGAAGACCGGCGGCACATTCAGGATAACGATGTCCAACGTCTTCGTAAACTTCTTCGCGTCCGGTTCAATCTTGAGATGTCCATTGATCCCGGTGTGATGTGGGTCGCGCAGAGAATCAAACCCGATCAAGCGACGCTGGTTCCGGAGAAGAGAAGAGAACTGACGACAGAGGGGGGGCTGGCGGCAGCCCGGCAGGAAAAAAAGATTGGATCGGCGGTCGAGAAACTGCGTAAAAAAGGGATCCAGGTCAGTCTTTTTATTGATTCAGATAAGAAGAACATTGACGCCGCTCAAAGGGTCGGGGCTGAGTTTGTCGAATTTCATACCGGTGAATACGCTCTGGCCGCCGCGAAGCGCGAAAAAAAAAGAAAACTGGAAGAATTGCGCGAGGCAACCTTTTATGCCAGGAGTTTAGGATTAGGGGTCAACGCGGGACACGGGCTCAATTACCTCAACGTCCGCTCCATCGCTCAAATAAAAGGGATTGAGGAGTTGAACATTGGGCACGCCATCATCGCCAGAGCGGTCCTGGTGGGAATTTCGCAGGCGGTCAGGGAGATGAAAAATCTCATTAACAGCGGATAGTGTTCAGCGGACAGCGTTCAGGAAAAACAAATACTTTTACGATGAAGATAACGACTGGTGTGGATATTGTCGGCATCGAGAGAATGGACAAGGCGATGGGTCGGTGGGGAACCCGCTTCTTGGAAAAAATTTTCACGAGAAAAGAACTGACGCAGGCGAAAGAAAGGGGGTTGCCGGCGCAGCACCTGGCAGGCAAATTCGCGGCGAAAGAAGCGGTCTTTAAGGCTCTCTCCGAGTTTCGAAACGGCGAGTCGTTACAGTGGCGTGATATTGAGGTGTTGAATTATACCGACGGCCGGCCGCAGGTTTTTCTGCACAAGGGGGCCGATTCAATTCAAAAAAAGTTTATTCTGTCCCAAATTCAAGTGAGCATTTCACATGATAAACAGTGGGCGGTCGCGAGCGCGGTGGTTGTGTCGGAAAAACTTTTAGCCACGAATGAACACGAATGAGCGGCAAATAAAAGCAATTTGATGGATTTTACAAAACTTCTTCCCAAGAGAAAACCGGATACCGATAAATGCGATTATGGCCGCGTGCTGGTCGTGGCCGGGGCACCCGGTTACAGCGGGGCGGCTTACTTTGCCAGTTCCGCCGCGATGAGAACCGGGAGCGGCTGGGTCATTCTGGCGGCGCCAGAAACGGTTTATCCAATCCTCGCTGTAAAATTGAACGAGGTGATCGTCCGTTTTTTTTCGGCAATTCCCGGTGGAGGATTTTCAAAAAGGGCGTTGATTGGGATTAAAGAAGAAGCCGATCAAGCGGATGTTCTCGCGATAGGCCCCGGCCTGGCCCGTCACCCGCAGACAGCCGCGCTGGTGAAAGATCTCATTTTGGAAATCAATAAACCGGTTATTCTGGATGCCGATGGTTTGAACGCTTTTGAAGGAAGGGAGAAGGCCTTGAGGCGCCATCGCGGGCCGCTGGTCATGACTCCCCATCAAGGAGAGTTCACCCGGCTCATCGGAAAATCCAAGGAAGAAATTCAATCGCAGAAAACTTCTTTGGTCAAACAATTCGCCGAAACGACCGGGGCGGTGGTTCTTTTAAAGGGGCATCGAACTCTTGTCGCTTCGCCCGACGGGGAGCTCTATGAAAATCAAAGCGGCAATCCCGGAATGGCGACGGCGGGAGCCGGTGATGTTCTGACGGGAATGATCGCCAGTCTGGTGGGACAAAAGATTTCTTTATACGCGGCAACTTGTTTGGGGGCGTATCTTCATGGCGTCGCAGGCGACCTTGCCGCGAAAGAAAAAGGAGAATATGGGTTGATCGCGGGGGATATTGTGGATAAGATACCTCAAGCGATAAAAGCTGTTAGTGGGGGTACGGGTTAGCCCAACTTTCCCAGTTCAAAAAAAGAGTTTGTTTGTTTTTAACGGGTTACGATAAATTTGGTATCAAATTCTCCACTACATTTCCACCATCGAACGAATCTCCCGGAATTCTTCCAGTAGTTTTGCAGGGTTTGACCCAAGTCCAGGGGAAGTTGAGCTAGAATCGAAAGGGATTGATTCCTATCCTAGGTTGCAGTATGGTAAAATAAAACCACAGTGGGATATTCAGTTTACCTAACTTCAATGTTTTAAAAATGATATGTATGTGTGTTGACATATTGTTGTTACCTTTAGAATGTGTTTATAGAACGGGTTGGACTCTTTGGAACTGGGGGTACTGCCGAAAGGTTTTTCCTATTGACTCTGTAGGCGCCAAGGTCATCAGTATAGGGAATTTGACCTGGGGTGGCACAGGGAAGACTCCTCTTGTCGAATATCTGGCACGCAGATTCAAAGGAGATGGAAAAAGGGTTGCGGTATTGAGTCGGGGTTATGGTTCTCCACGGAATCGCTTGAAAGCAGACGAAGTACAGTGGCTGACTCATAAGCTGGAGGGTATTTCCATTTTCTCTGATCCTGATCGAGTCGCCTCCGCTCGTCAAGCGCAACAGCAGGAGATGGAGGTTTTAATTCTCGATGACGGGTTTCAGCACCGCCGTCTGGCACGGCGCTTGGACATTGTCACTATGGATGCAACCGATCCATTCGGAAACGGGCATTTGATCCCGGCGGGGAAACTCAGAGAGCCGTTAAAAAGTTTAAGACGGGCCAATTGGATTATCTTGACCAAGACAGACTTGGTGAATGATAAAGAACTTTCTGGGATAAAAGAAAAAATTGAAAAAATTGTTCCAGGTATTCCGATCAGCGAAACAATTTACCATCCGGTGGGTTTAATACCTGTCATTCTGAGCGAAGCCCCCACTGCTTTGGTTTGCCAAACCCCCAATGTTTCGCTTTGGCGAACCAAAGCTATGGGGGAAAGCAAACCAGTGGGGGCGGAGTCGAAGAATCTAAGTTTAGATCCTTCGACTCACTCCCCTTCGACAAGCTCAGGGTCGTTCGCTCAGGATGACAAGACGAAAAACCTTGATTTGCTCAGAGGGAAACCAGTTGGTTTGGCAGCCGCTATCGGCAATCCGGAGGGTTTTAAGAGAACGGTTGAGAAGCTGGGCGCTCAAGTGAAACAAACCTATTTTAAACGGGATCATTCCCATTATTCATCGGCCGATTTTCAAAGAATGGAGGAAATTCAAAAGAAAAATTCTCTTTCCTGCTGGGTGACGACCTCCAAAGACACAATTAAAATAAGGCAAGAAATCGGGCAGACACTGGGGCCTGCCCCTACAGTGTATGAATTGGAAATAGAATTACTTTTCAAAGAGGGTGAAAGAGAGTTATGGCAGGCGATCGAATCCTTGTGATTCTGGTAAGAACGATCGGGCTTTTTTTTAGAACGATTCCTTTCAGCTGGGGAATCAGGATCGCAGAGGCGGCCGGGACTTTTCTCTTCTGGATGGACCCCAAGCGGAAATATATCGCTTTCGCCAATATGACCCAGGCCTTGGGAGAGTCGTTGGGGGTGGAAGAGCGTTTGCTCTGTTTGAAGCGCCTATATCAAAATTTAGCCATCAGTTTTGTTGAAATTCTTCGTTTCCCCGAATTGACATCCGCCGAAATCCATGAGCGAGTTGAGTTCAACGGCGCTGAACAAATGAAACCTTTTGTCCAAACCGGCAATAAAAAAGGATTCATCGCGCTGACGGCCCATTTTGGCAATTGGGAACTAATGAGTCAGGCTTTTGCGTTAGTGGGAGTCCCCGCTAACATTGTCGTAAGAAATCAGAAGCTGTCTGAATTAAATCAGCTTCTGAACGGAACTCGTGAACTTCATGGCTGCCGGGTCATTACCAAAGGGATGGCTCTTCGAGGAATTTTTCAGGCCCTTAAAAGAGAAGAGGCTGTTGCGATGGTGAGCGATCAGGACGGCGGAAAGAATGGGATTTTCTCTCCTCTTTTCGGGAGACTTGCTTCGACCAAGCCAGGAGCTTTTTCTATCGCGATGAAAATGGGCAAGCCGCTGATACCTGTTTTTATCGTGCGAGATTCTCAGAAACGGGACAGACATACGATCTATATCGAAGAACCGCTTGCCGTTCCTCAGAGTGAAAACCAGATTCCCCAAGCCGCCGCCGCTTATTTAAAACTGGTCGAGAAATACGTCAGGCGGGCGCCGGATCAGTGGCTGTGGCTTCACCACCGGTGGAAATCAAGCCCGATTCAAAAGATTGTGGTTCTTGAAGACGGAAAGAAAGGACATCTCAAACAATCTCTGGCGGTCGCTGGACTCATGGCTGAAACAAGAGAACAGACGGAAAAGATCGAGATCCAGACCGTCGAGATTCGGTTTAAAAGCCGATTCAAGAAGATGGTTGTCTCGCTGTTGTTGACTGCTCCCAGCAATAGTCTCGTCTGGCGCTGGAGAATTTTTAAATGGGGGTTGACAGAAAATTCTTTCCAATCGGTCAGTTCGACGCGAGGGGATATCGTTATTTCAGCAGGGGCGAGCCTGTCGGCTGTGAACGGTTGGCTGGGAAAGAGCTGGTACGCAAAGAACATTCATTTAATGAAACCCAATCTTGTACCGTGGAGACGTTTCAATAAAATTATACTACCGCGACATGATTGGAATAAAAAAGAATCTCCTCCTAAGAACGTTATTCTAACGAAGATCACGCCTTCTTTCTTCAATGATGAAGGATCCTTGGAAATCCCCTCTCCCTTGATGCGCCAGTCCCTGCCCGACAGCTGGCAGGCGGGCGCCTCTGGTGGAGGAGAGGGTCAGGGTGAGGGTGAGAGAGCATTCAATAAGATCGGTATCTTACTGGGCGGCGATAATGACGAATATCGGATGGATTCTGGCTGGGTTGCTCAGTTGTTCAATGAGATTTTAAAGGGAACGGACAGAAAATTACTCGTGACAACTTCGCGGCGAACCTCAGCAGAAACAGAAGCGATTGTTGAAAAGAGATTGAAGGATCATCCTCAGTGCGATTTGCTGGAGATCGCCAACCGCTCCAAACAGAATGGGATTGTCGAAAAAATCCTTCAGGACGCCGGACTGATTCTTGTCACAGGAGAGAGCATGTCGATGGTCTCCGAGGCGGTTTCATCCGGCAAACCGGTGGTGGTAGTTTTCCCGCCGGCGAAAAGACGGAACGTGACCAAACATTTTCGAATGGTAAAGAAATTAGAAAAACAGGGATTTGTTAAGAGGGTAGAGTTGAATCAGGTGGCTGAATCTTTAGCGGTTCCAGTGATCGAATCTGAAATAACACAGAAGTTATTGAATGAAGAACGTGAGAGGTTATTGGCGGGGTTGAGGGGATTGTGATTTATGGAGATTTATTACCCAGAGAGTCTTCGAATGGCTACTTGAGGCGTTGAGATTGTTTAGCACACGGCATCGGTCTACCAATTTTTCCCTTGGTGGAAGAAATCCAACGTCCCTGTTTATCACATAAATTTTCTAGAATTCTTTTTAGGGGGGAATAAAAACAACTATGAAAAAAGAAATTGAGATAAAACCGAAGAAGCCGCGGTTAGCGTACATGGGGATGGATAGAAAAACTGCCGTGGAAGCGGTGCCGACGCAAGTGGTGGAGGTGGTGTATCCCTCCAAAGCCGAGAAAAAAGACGAAGAGACTCTTTTTACTAAAGGCGAACTTCAGAAAAAAATCACTAAGTCTTCTGATCTGCCCCAAAATCGGCTGATTTGGACGAATGACAATCTTGTCGCGCTCAAAACGCTTTTAGACGAGCAAGATCCTGTGAGTGGCGAGTACAAATACCGCAATAAGATTGACCTTATCTACATTGATCCGCCGTTTATG
>CAYJQR010000027.1:0-21372 GCA_964372345.1 uncultured Planctomycetia bacterium
GATTATGGGGTTTAAAAAAAGATACCCCGAAGCTTGCTTCGGGGAGACTTCATTATAATCCTGCACGATACCTTTTTCAAGTTTTTTGAGTCGGAAGTATTGGAAACGTTTCAAAACTTTTTTGATCCAATCGTAAGCCTCGGCTTGAGATTGTCGCTGGAACGCCATCTTGCAGGTTGATTGAAGAAATTTCTCGAGCTCAGAAATAGTTTTGATTTGGGAATCATTCATGGTTATCGTCATTCCTCCATTCTGATTCCCGTTAACCTTTTTTCAACTATTCCTTATTTCAGGCTCATTTTGTATTGGAGAAGACTCCACCTGGACATTAAAGAAATCTACCACCTCATAAAGACGGACGAGTTCTCCGACCGTGGAATCTAAGAATCTGTCGGCGGTGACGAGCATGGAGGAAGGGCCCGAAGAAACCTTGACGTTACATCGTCTGGGAGTGTCTTGTAGTGAGTAGAGTCGAATCTATTGGTGTGTTAGGGGAAAGTCAAAAAGACAGTCAATTGCATGGAGACGATTCATGCTCAAGTGGAACAACGTTGTTTAAGAGTAGATTATCGGTCAGACTTCGTCGCCCAGACGAGTTGGAGGAACTCTTCAAAAACGACAGCGATGGTTAGCATCGGTCTTGTTAGCAATCGAACCTCGCCTTTAGAAAGATCAAAGGATACTGTTACTTACTGACTAAAATTCGTAATAATAAAAAATTTTTGCATTGTCTTCATAATGGTGTCGTAGGTCTCTCCTGAAGTAATCTTTTTGCCCTTTTCTGGATTGGTAAACCCATAACCATCACGAACTTCCTTACTAATATCCTTTATCTCAATTGTAAATTCGTCTCCGTTGCCAATCCAAGTGATATCTATACGAAAGGTCGAGGGAGGCTGGTCAGAATTGAGTTCAAATTCATGGACGATGACATAATGTTGGAATGACTCTTGAGAACCACTGTAGGAGGGTGAAGAGATAAACTCAGAGTAGTATGCTGAAGTAAATCCATAAAAGTACAAAACTTTATTACTTTCCTTACTAAGGTGCCAAACCTCCTGATATTCTGGTACTTTATCTCCATGTTCATTAGTTCTTACGATATAGATATCCTTCCCATCTGGACTACCTGATACAGATAGTGTATCGAACACAATTCCCCTATCTAAATAACCAACATTGCCTTCATTCTCTTTGCCAATAACATGCAGTTTTCCATCTAAGGGGATTTCTTCTATTCCCGCTCCAACTTGATGCACTAATGCCACTTCACCATTGTCTTTGTTAATCAAGGCTACGCCATTGATGATTTCTTCTTGATCTATGCCAGATACGCGTCCCAATACTAACCTTGTCCCATTTTCATATTCTTTATCAATTCGTTTACCGATTTCTGAACCGAATGTTCCTACCTTCCAGAATGTAGCATCTGGATTACGTGTAAAAATCTCATCTTTAAATCTAACCGGAGCTCGGTCAATAAAAAAGCTGGTCACTTCTTCATGTTGTTCAATAGGTTTCTCTTCAACTACTATATTTTTAAGAGTAGGTAGTTCTTTTTGAAAGTCTAAAATTTTCCACAAGTTTCTTTCTCCGAAATGGCTGGCTACTAAGACAAGATCAAACACATTAACCACTCCATCCTTGTTGACGTCCGATTTAGGGTTGGGTTGAGAGTCTCTCCCCTCAAATGCTCCAAAATGTTTTCCTATTTCCTCAAGATCTGCCTGATCCACCCTGCCATCTCCATTGACGTCTTGCTTCAACGGATTTGGCTTTTGCCACTGGGGACTTGCTTCGGGCATGCGAGGAGGCTCTTGGCCGACTGGCGGCAAACCCTCTCCCCAACCCAGTCGGTTGATTTGGATGAGACTTACCAATAGAACTGTAAACACGGTTGTTCGTTTCATTGAAGGTATCTCTTTCTTCACGATCATGTAAAGGTTACCATAGAAATGCTCAAAGTCAAGGGGAGGTGTGAAAATTGATCTATTTTTCTATATCTGTAAATATGGCATAGTGTTATGAAAAATTTTTGATGCCAGGAATCGTGGAATATCCAGAAGAGGGGTCAAGAAGGGGGGGGCTTGAAGCATTAGGTCTTGCAAGGAAAGTTTACCATACTTCGCAAAAACCATGTCAACGAAAAGAATGGGGCCCTGTGGTATACTTTTTAATGAGATGCCTGTCCAACGCGAAACTTATGAAGTAGACGTCCTCATTGTCGGCGCCGGGCCGGGAGGACTGGCCGCCGCTTATCATCTCTCTCAACTCCTCAAAAAATCGAATCAAAAAGCGCGGATCGCCGTGATTGAAAAATCCCCTGTGCTGGGAGCCCATGTTCTTTCCGGGGCTGTGATGGATCCGAAAGGTTTATTTGAATTGATGCCGGATTTGGCAGATAACGTAGGGGCGATTCGCGAATCGCCCCTACAAACCCCTGTCGCCGGCGATCAATTCTGGTTCATGACCAGCCGCAAAAAATGGAGTCTGCCTATTCCTCCACCGTTGAACAATCACGGCCATTACATTATTTCACTGAGCCAGTTAGTGCAATGGATGGGGCCGCTCGTTCAGAAGGAAGGAATTGATCTTTTTCTCGGATTCCCGGGACAGGAAATTTTATATGACGGCGATCGCGTCATCGGTGTTCGAATCGGCGACAAAGGAATTGACAAACAAAGCCAGCCCAAGCCGAATTTTCAGCCGGGGATTGATCTAAAAGCCAAGATCGTCATTTTCGCCGAAGGAGCCCGCGGATCCCTGACGAAAACCTTAATCGCCCACCTCCATTTGGGTGAGGGGAAAAACCCGCAAACCTACTCTACCGGCGTCAAAGAAATCTGGAAAGTCCGTCCAGAAAAATTTAAGAAAGGGCTCGTCATCCACACGCTGGGATACCCTTTAAGTCCCCGGACCTTTGGCGGCGGATTTATTTATCACTATGGCGAAAACTTAGTTTCGATCGGCTTTGTCACTGGACTCAGTTACTCTTGTTCCCATATTGACCCGCATAAAGTTTTCCAGAAATACAAAAAGCATCCTGCGATCACTTCCATGTTAGAAGGAGGGACAATGCTCCATTACGGAGCTAAGACAATCCCTGAAGGAGGTTACTTCTCGATGCCTCGCTACTGGGGAGATCGGTTCATGATTATCGGTGATAACGCCTCCTTCTTGAACTCCCAGCGGCTCAAAGGAATTCATTTAGCGATGAAATCAGGGATGCTGGCGGCTGAAACCGCGCTTGAGGCGTTGGAAGCAAATGATTTTTCGGCCAAGACTCTACAGCGATTCGAAGAAAAAGTAGAAAAGAGTTGGATTAAGAAAGAACTCTGGAAGGTGCGCAACTTCCATCAGGCGTTTGAGCGCGGACTGTGGTATGGCCTCTTTGATACCGCTCTTCAAATGATCACCAACGGCCGCGGGCTGGTCGAGAGAAGAACGTGCAAGGCAGACGACCAACAATACCGCAAACTGACAAAGAAACCGGACAAACTTGTTCCGACGGCGGCGCTGGCCTTCCAGGGGGATGACAAACTCACTTTCACTAAAACAACCGATGTTTTCCATTCCGGCACACAGCATGAAGAAAACCAGCCGTGCCATTTGGTCGTAGCGGATACCAACATCTGCCACACCCGCTGCCGGGAAGAATATGGAAATCCCTGCCAGCATTTTTGCCCAGCCAACGTCTATGAGATGGTAGAAGATCCAAAGTTAGGTTTGCGTTTACAGATTAACGCGGCCAACTGCGTCCACTGCAAGACCTGCGATATTAAAGACCCCTACGGAATCATCACCTGGATCCCTCCCGAAGGAGGGGGCGGGCCGAGTTATCTTCAGATGTAACTTTCTAGACAAAACCATCCTCTTCCTTATATAATACGTTACCTGTTTTATGAGCCCGTTTTTCTTCTATTTCTTCGCAACGGTTTTGATTCTGTCAGCTTTGACGGTCGTCCTGGCAAGAAATCCGGCCTATAGTGTGCTCTCGCTGGTTGTCACCATTTTTTCACTGGCTTCCCTCTTTATTCTCCTGGAAGCTTTTTTTGTCGGGGTCATTCTTCTATTGGTCTACGCGGGGGCGGTCTTGGTTTTGTTCCTGTTCGTTGTCATGCTCTTAAACCTGAACCAAGAGGAAGTGGCGCGGGTGAAACAAAGTCGTCTCCGGCCGCTCGGATTCTTGGCGGGAGCCGCTTTCCTTGCAGAATTGTTTTGGGTCGTCAAGGCCTCTGTAAACGCCGAACCCGCTTCCTCTGAATCAGTCCGCGGCACGATTGAGACCATCGGCAAGATCCTTTTCACCGATTATCTTCTTCCTTTTGAACTGACCTCTTTCCTTCTATTGGCCGCCGTCATCGGAATTGTGTCATTGGCAAAGGGGACGTTAAAATCATGATCGGTCTATCCCACTATCTCATCTTAAGCGGAATCCTATTCTCCATTGGTCTAGTCGGCGTCACGACCAGCCGCAATGTTCTCAAAATTCTTCTCTCACTGGAACTTCTCTTAAACGCGGCTAACCTTTCTTTCGTGGCTTTTTCCCGTTATAACGGCGATTATACGGGGCAATTGGTTGTTTTCTTTGTGATGCTGGTCGCCGCCGCGGAAGTCGCCATTGGCCTTGCTATTGTGGTATTGATGTACCGCCATGCCCATACGGTGCAGGCGGACGACTTAAAGGAGCTCCGATGGTAATCGTTGGGCTCCCCTGGCTGATTCTTTTCTCGCCGCTCGCGGCGTGCGTGTTGACGACTCTCTTCTTCCTTCGTTCCAAAAAAATGAGCGCCGCTCTTGCCATTGCCGCTCTGCTCTTCTCTTTTATCGCGACGCTTGCTATCTTCATCCAGCTTCAACATCATTCCCTTATTAACGCCTTCGAGCAATCCATCGCTTGGATCCGCCTAGGCCCGCTGTCGGTTGATTTTGGAGTGATCGTTGACCCTTTATCCACCCTGATGCTGCTGGTAGTCACCGGCGTCGGAAGCGCGATCTTCATTTATTCGCTCGGCTACATGAGAGAAGATCCCGGGTTCCCCCGATTCTTCGCCTGCCTTTCTCTTTTCGCTTTCTCGATGATCGGCATCGTCCTCTCCAACAATTTCATCCAGCTTTTCATGTTCTGGGAACTGGTCGGGTTGAGTTCCTATTTGTTGATCGGTTTCTGGTATGAGAAACCCTCCGCCGCCGACGCCGGCGTAAAGGCGTTTATCGTCAACCGCGTCGCTGATTTTGGGTTCTTGTGCGGCATTATTCTGTTGTGGAGCGTCTCTGATTTAGGAGAGGGGCGCAGTTTCCTCTTTTCCCATATTTCTCAAGTAGTCCCCCATCTGGACAAAAATCTGCTCCACTGGACGGCGCTGTTGATTTTCTGCGGCGTCGTCGGCAAATCAGCCCAGATTCCGCTCCATGTCTGGCTTCCGGACGCGATGGAAGGCCCGACACCGGTCAGCGCCTTGATCCATGCCGCCACGATGGTCGCGGCGGGAATTTACCTGTTGAGCCGCGTTTTTTTCCTCTTTGAACCGATGCCGAACGTTCTTTCCGTCGTCGCGCACGTCGGCGCGGTCACCGCTTTTCTCGCCGCCACGCTGGCCGTCACGGAGAACGACATCAAAAAAATCCTTGCCTATTCGACCATCAGCCAGCTCGGGTACATGGTTCTGGCGCTGGGACTGGGAGGAAATGTCGCTGGGATGTATCACTTAACAACGCACGCTTTCTTCAAAGCGCTTCTATTCTTAGGAGCCGGCAGTGTCATCCACGCTTTGCATGAACAAGATATCTGGCGGATGGGGGGATTGTTGAAACAGATGCCGGTCACTGGAATCACTTTCCTGATCGGGACACTGGCTCTCTGCGGGATTTTTCCCTTAAGTGGATTCTGGAGCAAGGATGAGATCCTTCTTCTGGCGGCGGAACACAACTTGTTTCTTTATGGAATAGCCACTCTGACGGCGGGATTGACCGCTTTTTACATGGGGCGCCTTTGCTGGATCGCGTTCTTTGGCGATCCGCGTTCGTCATCGCATCCCGCGCATGAATCTCCAGCAGTGATGACTCTTCCACTGGTCTTTTTAGCTATTCTCTCTATCGTTGGCGGTTTTCTAGGCATCCCGCAATTTCTTCACCATGGCGAACATGCCGATTTCAACGCGGCCGTCGCTCTGGTTTCCAGCGCCGTCGCCGTCGGCGGGCTCATCTTCTCTTATTTTATTTATGGAAAACGGCCGCGCCATGATCCATTAGAAAAAGGGTTGGGGCCTCTCTATCCCCTGTTAAAAAACAAATACTTCTTTGACGCCGTTTACCGCTGGTACGTGGAAAAAATTCAACAGCGGATAGCGATGGTTTTTTATCTGATTGAAAAATATGTGATCGTCCGATTCGGGATTCACGGCGCGACCTGGACCGCCAAGAGAGCCGGGGGAATTCTTCGATACCTGCAAACCGGCGCGGTCCAAATTTACGCGTTGATCTTTGTCTTCGGGGTCGCGTATTTCTTTTTCAGGATCGGATTAATAAAATGACCGCGCTTGGACCCCTCACATGGATTCTTCTCTATCCCATCACCGGGATCATTCTTATCTTTTTGACGCCGCGAGAACGAATCTCCTGGATCCGCGGCATTTCTAACACGGTGGCGTTTTTTTCTTTCGCGACTTCGCTCTGGATCTTTTTTCACTACGACCGCGCCAGCGGCGGCTACCAATTTATTGATCGCGTCCCATGGGTCACGCCCCTCGGCATTTCTTATCACGTCGGCGTGGATGGGATTAATTCTGTTTTGGTCCTGCTGCAGGGTTTCTGTTCCTTTGCCGGAGTTTTAGTCACGCGGAGCGTTAAAGAGCGCGTCAAAGAGTATTATCTCCTCTATCTCCTGCTGATCATTGGCGTTTACGGCGTTTTTATGTCGCTGGATCTCTTCTTTCTTTATTTCTTCTATGAAATGGCGGTCATGCCGGTCTATCTTTTGATCGGCGTCTGGGGTTCTGCCGATAAAGAATACGCCACGATGAAACTGACGCTTTATCTGACCAGCGGCGCGGTGCTGGCGCTGATCGCGTTATTGGCGCTCTACTCAGCGACCGGATTAGGAACTTTTGATCTAGTCGCCATCCAACAGCATTTGGCCGTTTATCCTCTCCCTCTGGCATTGCAAAACTGGATTTTCCCGGTGATCGTCGTCGGCTTCGGCGTCATTGTGACTCTTTGGCCTTTTTACACCTGGTCGCCAGTCGGATACGCCGCGGCGCCGACGTCGGTCAGCATGCTCCACGCCGGCGTGTTAAAGAAACTAGGGGCTTACGCGATCTTGCGTCTGGGAATTCAGATGATGCCGCAGGCGGCCCAAACATGGATGCCATGGGTCACGACACTGGCTGTCTTGAACATCCTTTACTGCGGGCTGATTTCCCTGACCCAGCGCGATCTGAAATTCATTCTCGGCTATTCCAGCTGCAGCCACATGGGATACATTCTGCTCGGCCTCGCCTGTTTGAACACCATCGGCCTCAACGGCGTTGTCTTCCTGATGTTCGCCCACGGAATCATGGCGGCCCTCGGGTTCGCTTTGGTCGGCGCCTTCTACGATCAGACTCATACCCGAAACCTGGACGAACTCGGCGGATTGGCGAAACGAATGCCTTTTGTCGCGGCCTGTTTCACCATGGCGGCAATGGCTTCAGCAGGGCTCCCCGGATTCGCGAACTTCATCGCTGAAATCATGATTCTGTTGGGGGCGTGGGATCCATACCGCTGGCACGCGGTTTTGGCAGTTCTAGGAATTGTCGTGACGGCGGTTTACATGCTTAAAGCCGTTCGGCTTGTTTTCCAGGGGCCCTTGCCGCCGAAATGGGAGAAAGTGACTGATGCGCGAACAGTTTTCCAGCGGCTTCCTTACGCCCTTTTGATCGCGGTGTTGTTAGTAGTAGGATTCTGGCCGTCTCTGATTTTGAAGACCATTGAGGCCGGAACCAAACCGATTCTCCAACAATTGGAAATGAATAAAAATATTAATCAGGCATATGTGTCGAACGCTGTCATTCTGAGCGAAGTTCGCCTCGCCAGACGAAGTCTGGCGGGCGAACTTCGCTCAGAATGACATTAGAGAAATCACTATGATCCCGACCATTTACTGGAATTTAATCTCGCTTGAAACCATCGTCACGGCGGCGCTGGCCTTATTCATCCTCCTAGATATCTTTATCGGCAAAACTCAAAAAGATTGGATAGGCAACCTCAGTTTTGCCGTTCTCTTGGCACTGACCCTGATGTGGCTTGGCGGGCATCACAGGTGGGGACAAGCATTCGGCGGGATGTATATCATGGATTCTCTCGCCTGGTTCTTTAAAGGTTTCTTCCTTCTCACGATGTTCTTCATTCTGGTGATGACTCAACAATTCTTCCGTTCTTTGGGAGAACGCAGAGATGAATTCTACCTTCTTCTTTGGTCGGCTCTCTTGGGAATGTTATTGATCGCCTCCGCCGCCGATTTTCTTCTCCTTTTTATCTCGATCGAAATCCTGACGGTTTCTCTCTATGTCATGACCGCTTATCTGAAGAGCGATAAACACTCCATCGAGGCCGGGATGAAGTATCTCATTCTCGGAGCGCTGGCGTCGGGCCTTTTTCTTTACGGCGTCAGTTTCCTTTATGGCGCCGCCCATTCGACCCGGTTTAGCGTGATCCAGCAGTTCGCCGCGGGCCAGCCGTTAAATCCGATGCTGTTATTCGGGTTCGCGCTGATTTTCTCCGCCATCGGCTTTAAAATCGCCTCGGTCCCGTTCCATTTCTGGGTCCCCGACGTATATCAAGGAGCTCCCACTCCGGTCACGGCGCTTCTCTCCGTCGGCTCCAAAGCGGCCGGCTTTGTGATCCTGCTTCGCCTTCTTTTTGGGATCTTTACCCCGCTTCATGACCATTTGACTCTTATTCTGGCGATTCTTTCGGCGACGACAATGTGCTATGGAAACCTGGCCGCCATTCCACAGAAAAATATCAAGCGCCTTCTTGGGTATTCGAGCATCGGCCACGCGGGTTATCTTTTGATGGGAGCCGCGGCCGGCTCGACCCTGGGAGCGGCAGCTATTTCTTTCTACCTGCTGGGGTATCTCTTTACTAACCTCGGCGCTTTTCTGGTGATCGTTCTTTACTTCATCGCCTCCAAGAGCGATGAAATAGCCGATTACTCCGGCCTTTCTCAACGATCCCCTTTACTTGCCTGCACCCTTTTTCTCGCGCTGATGTCGTTAGCAGGCATACCACCATTGGCAGGATTCTTTGGAAAGTTTTCTCTTTTTGTCGCGACGGTTCAAAGTGGTCTAACTTGGCTGGCCTTCGTCGGGGCTGTCAACGTCATTATCTCTCTTTACTACTATCTGATGGTCGTCAAACGGCTCTACATGGACCCACCGGTCTCAGCGTATCCAATCCCTGTTTCATGGTCGGTCCGTTTGACTTTGTGGCTGGCAATGGCAGGAATGATTGGAATCGGAATCTTTCAAGGGCCATTTTTGGAGAGTGCATTGGCGGCAGTCAAAGGGATGTTCTAACGAACCTACCCTTTCTTCCGATGAGCCCTCTGGCTAAAATAAACCATTCCCCCTCCTGTCAAAAGCATGACTAATGCTGTCAAGAGACCCCATAGTAAATCCATTTTTAACCCCTCCTTAAAATCCGTGTTGTCCAATTAATCCCTCCACAAATTTTTGACGCAACGATTGCTGCTATAATCACTTTCGCAATATCGCTCAAAAACTTGGCCAAGAATTCCCTACGCCTATCTCCTATGTCAACCATCAATTTCCCCCTTTCTAATCATATAGACGTAATCAGGAGGAATTTTCTTGCAGGGAATTTGAAGATTTTTACTCTTCCATCAATCGCTTTTTATCGTAGATCATGCTTTCGCGGGAGTATTCGGCGATGTCGTGGCGGCCGGTATCCATCCGGATGGCGTCTTCGGGACAGACCTCAACGCAAAAACCGCAGTAGACGCATTTACCGAGGTCGAGGATGAATTCGGCGGGGTATTTCTCGATGTTAGGATCGGGATGTTCGGCGGCGGTGATCTCGATACAGCGGGCCGGGCAGACCGTTTCACACATCATGCAAGCGACACAGCGAGGAGAACCATCCTCTCGTTTGGTCAAGCGATGGCGGGTGCGCGAACGGGTTGCGACAGGTCGCGACTGCTCCGGGTACTGATACGTGACTGAGGCGGGAATATCCTTGAACAACCCAAAGAGATGCAGGGTGTGCAAAGCAAGATTACGGAAAAAATGTCTGGAGGTAATCCAAAGCCCGATGAGGACCCCTGGGATGTAGGTTTTCTCCCACCAGGTCAATTCGCGGCGGTTGGATTGTTTCCAGGCGCGTCTCATCTGCGCCAGGCGGAGATAAGCAAATGGCCCATTTACATCGTGGTATTTCTCAAGTTGTTCGCGCTTTTGTTGTGTTGTGGCCACGATCTCATTCCCTCTTACATGTAGGGGCAGCCCCCTGTGGTTACCCTTCGTAGGGGCGCAATTTATTGCGCCCTATTCTTCGCAATTACCGTTACCTCATCACCAACACCACCGCCGTCACAGCGATATTGGCCAGCGACGTCGGTAGTAAAATCTTCCATCCTAAATGCATCAACTGGTCATAGCGAAACCTCGGCAATGTCCATCGGATCGCCATCAAGAACCAGATAAAGAAACAGAGTTTCAAGAAAAATGATAAAATCCCCAGCCCGGCCACCGTCAAATGCGGTAATAACATCTCTCCACCCCACGGAAAATGAAATCCGTTGGGCGCTAAATAAGGAACCTGCCAGCCGCCAAGAAAAAGTGTCGTCATCAGCGCCGATACCAGGACCGATTCGACCAGATCCGCCATGAAAAACATCCCGAATTTCATTCCGCTATACTCGACGAAATAGCCGATGATTTCAGATTCCCCCTCGGGAAGATCAAAAGGAATTCGTTTGGTTTCGGCTGTGGCTGCCGTCAGGAAAAGTAAAAACGCCAATGGCTGGACAAAAACACCCCATTTCGGAAGCCAGCCGTTGAAAAGATAAGCCCCTTGTCCTCGGACTAACTGTTGGAGATCCACGGTTCCGAAAACCATCACCACCCCCATGATCGCCACCCCCATCGTGATTTCGTAAGCGATCATCTGGGCGGCCCCCCGCATTCCTCCCAAAAATGCGTAATTGTTATTAGAGGAAAACCCGGCGAGCACCACCCCATAAATCCCCATGGACATCATGGCAAAGATATACAAAAGCGCCACGTTGATATTGGCCGCCTGCAGTTCAATCACTCGATCCCCAAGAATCAGTTGATCGCCGAAGGGAATGGCGGCGAAACCGACCAACGCAAAAACCACCGAGAGGAACGGAGCAACGTTAAAAAGGAATTTATTCGCTCCATTGGGAATGAAATCTTCCTTACTGATCATTTTCAGCGCGTCGGCCAATGGATGAAAGAGCCCCAAGAGGCGCAGTCCAAAAATCGAGGCGCGGTTAGCGCCGATGCGGTCCTGCATGACGGCGCTTTGCTTCCGCTCCACCCAGGTAAGAAGCCCTGCGATGTTGAGCATGACAAAGAGAATGCCGAAGGATAAAATGAATTTAATGAGAATTTCCATCATTTCTTCCAAGAGCGAACACCAATCCTTGCTCTCCTAATTTTTCGTAATTCATTCCGCTAAACGACGGAATCGTCCGAGCAATTTCGTTAAAAATCTGCTCCGAGCTTTCGTAATTGAATTCAATCCCCAATTTCTCCGCCAACACCGCCAAAATCTCCCAATCCCCTTTTGCTTCTCCCATCGGTGGAAACGCCGACAAAATTCTCTGTACCCTCTGCTGGCAGTTAGTGAAGGTTCCGTCCTTCTCAGCATAAACTGCGCTGGGAAGAATCAAGTGGGCCCAACGGCAGGTTTCATTCAGATTGCTCGCCTGTAACACAAACAGTTCCACTTTTTTGGAAATCTGCTCTACTGTTTCCCTGCCAAAGAGCTTCACTAAGTCATGGCCAAAAACATACAACAACCGAATCTCTCCCGCTAGCGCCTTCTGGACCATCTCTTCACAATTGGCGCTGGGCGCTGGGCGCTGGGCGCTTTGACTTGTGACTTGTTTCGCCGGAGGCGAATCCGCCTCTGGCGGAGACTTGTGACTTGTGACTCCTTCATCTTCGAGAATAATTTCTGCTCCCGCCGTATTTGGGTTTTTGTCCGCTTTGATTAAGAAATTGTCACTGGAGCCCGGCTTTTCGGGAACTCTGAAATCAACGTTAGAAATACCCAAGGATTCCTTAAATAGTTTACGGATCACAAAGAGATCTTCGTTGGTCAGTTGAGCGGAAGCGATGACGCCGATTTTATCTGTTTGCTTGGAATTTTTTAACTCTTGAATCTTGCCGGCTGTTTTTTCTAACGCCTCTTCCCATGAAGTCGGCTGTAACACGGTCCCCCGTTTTTCCTGCGGCCAGAGGATCCGGTTTTGGTCAATCAAATGATAACCATACCTTCCCTCATCACAAATCCAGTACTGATTGACCTCGGGATTCAAGCGTGGCTTGAGCCGCATCACTCGTTCTTTTTTCTTCGTGTGCGGGCGCATTTTATCCCAGTGAATCTCTATATTGCATCCTTGGCTGCAACCGGGACAAACGGATTTTGTCTCACCCAGATACCAGACGCGGCATTTAAAACGGAAATCTTTATCGGTCAGCGCCCCGACGGGGCAGATATCCACCACGTTGCCGGAGTATTTGTTATCCAACTGAGTTCCGGGATAAATATCAATCTCAGAATGATCGCCACGGTTGAACATGCCGAACTCATGCGTTTTTGTGACTTCATCGGTGAATCGGACACACCGTGTGCAGAGAATGCACCGTTCCTGATCGAGCATCACCGTTGGGCCGATCGAGAACGCTTTCTTTGTTTTTTTGACTTTTGTCTCCATCAGCCGGCTGTTGTAGAGACCATGCTCCATGTAGTAATCCTGCAGTTTGCATTCACCGGATTGATCGCAGACCGGGCAGTCGAGCGGGTGATTGACCAGAAGAAATTCCAGCACCGCCTGGCGTGTCTCCAGAACTTTGGGTGAATTCGTTTTCACCACCATCCCATCGCTCACCGGAGTGTAGCAGGCAATTTGTAGTTTCGGCTGTTTCTCGATCTCCACCATGCAGATCCGGCAGTTGCCGGCGACCGGCAGGGCCGGATGATAGCAGTAACGGGGAATTTGAATTCCTAGTTTGTCTGCCGCATGGATAATGGTCGCCCCTTGCGGGACTTCGATCTCTTTTCCGTCAATGGTTAGTTTGGGCATGTCCAACCCCTTAATCCCCCCTCCCCTCCACCAGAGGCGCCCGCCTGCCAGCTGTCGGGCAGGGACTGGCGCATCGAGGGGGAGGGAATTTAAAATTCAGATGCTTAAAGCTTCAGTCGCAACGTCACATTTCTTCTCTCGAATGTGATACTCAAATTCACTTTGAAATTTCTGCACGTAACTCCCGACCGCCATGGTGACCGCGTCGCCAAACGCGCAGATGGTATTGCCGCCGACGTTGCCGACGATACCCGGAAGATTTTTAAGATCCTGCGGACGGCCTTCTCCGTGATAAATTCTTTGCAGGATCCGGTAAATCCACCCGCTCCCCTCCCGGCAGGGGGAACACTGCCCGCACGACTCATGCGCGAAAAATCGGGCCGCTACCAGCGCCGCCCAGACCATGCAAGTAGTCTGATCCATCACGATGACACCGCCGGACCCTCCCATGGTTCCAGCCGCTTTTAAAGAATCGAAATCCATTTTGACGTCCGATTCCGCCGCGGTCAAAATGGCGGATGAAATTCCGCCTGGAATGACCGCCTTTAATTGATTACCATTCCGGATCCCGCCGGCGTGCCGCTCAATTATCTCACGCAGAGGAGTTCCTAAAGGAAGTTCATAAATGCCAGGTTTTTTGACGTGGCCGCTGACGCAGAAAATCCGGTTGCCGCCGTTTCTCTCGCATCCCTGTTTGGCGTACCACTCTGCCCCTCTAGCAATCACATGAGGAACACAGGCGAGCGTTTCCACATTGTTAATGACCGTCGGACAGCCAAAAAGACCGACCACCGCCGGGAACGGAGGTTTCAGACGAGGGTATCCCTTTTTCCCTTCGAGTGATTCTAATAACGCGCTCTCCTCCCCGCAGATATACGCCCCAGCTCCCCGATGAACCACGATATCGAGGTCAAACGATGTCCCCATGATTCCGTTACCTAAAAACCCCCGTTGGTAGGCCTCTTCCACAGCCCCCTGCACGATCCGAATTTGCTTAATGTACTCCCCGCGGATATAGATGTAGGCCTTATGGCTCCCCACCGCGTAGCAGCAGAGAATCATTCCTTCAATCAACGCGTGGGGATCTTTCTCCAGAATATATTTGTCTTTGAAAGTCCCCGGTTCTCCTTCATCCCCATTGACCACTAGATATTTCGGCTTAGGATTATTCTGCGGGATAAATCCCCACTTCATCCCGGCGGGAAAACCAGCTCCGCCTAATCCGCGCAGGTTCGATTTCTTGACCTCCTCAATCACCTGCGCCGGCGTCATTTGAGTAAGCGCTTTCCGCGCCCCCCCGTAACCGCCGTCGGTGAGGTAGGTGTCGAGCTTGTGAGAGTTGGGAATGTGGAAACGCCGCGTGATGATTTTTTCCATAAAGGCTTTAACCTATTTCACTATTTAAATCGGAACGTTTGAATCCCTTCCTCAAAGCTCTTAAGAGATCCATCGGAGTCAATCTCATTTTTTGTTCCTCCTCTCAATCGTTTCACTTTATATTTTCCTTAGTACATCATGAGTTCCTACTGTAATCAGTCTTATCTCATCTGCCTCGGATTTTAAGACCAAGCGATCATTCATCGTGATTGAGACTTCCCAATAAATAGTACTACCCATCTTCTTCAGCCTAAGAGAGGAATGTCGAGGATCCTCTAAAAGAAGCCTCAATTTTCGATCTAAATTTTCTTGGATCTCATGGGGTAGTCGTTGGTATTCTTTCTTAAAGCTCCTTGAATAACTAATCTTCTTTCTTATGCAGGTCATGAATTAGAATATCAGCCTCTTTAGAACTCTTATAATGGCCTTTCTTATAGTCCTCTTCAGAATGTTTAACTTTTTCCTGCCACTCTTTTGTGTAAAAATACTCCTGATCTTTATCCACAATCGCTACTGGTTTTAAAATAATCATGCCTCTTTTGACAACGACATCCACGTAGTCTCCTACATGACAACCACAGCTTTGTGCTACTCCCGCAGGTAAAGCAACCTGAAACCGGTCACTGATTTTTCGTAACGACATTGGTCTGACCTCCTTTATAATATAAGACTATCTTACTTTCTAATAATAAGTATATCTTATATGAGAACCTTTGTCAATCTTTCTTTACCGTTTGGCATCGGAATTCATCCTAATTAGCTCATCTACTTTTTCTTTTGTTAATGTCCCCACATACTCCTCATTGCACTGCATCATCGGGGCGATTTCACAAGCCCCGAGACATTCCACGACTGAAAAACTGAATTTTCCATCAGGAGTCGTCTCTCCCGGTTGAATCCCTAATTTTTGCTTGAGATATTCGATCATCTCTTCGCCCCCCAACAGCGCGCAAGAGGTTGTCTGACAAACGGCAAAATGGCATTTCCCCTGCGGCTTGCGGCGCAGGAGATGATAAAAGGAAATAACTTCCCGCACGTGAACGACCGGAATCCCCAGATAATCAGCGATTGCTTTCTCTGACTCCTGTGAAATAATCCCTTCTTCTTCCTGAATCGCGTGCAAGACAGGCAAAAGCGCCGCCTGTTTCTTGTCGTATTTGGCGACGATGGGGTCGAGTTGTTGTTTATTCATCTATCTAATTCCCCCGCGATCATGTTCACCGACCCGAATGTCGGAACCACATCCGCCATCATGTCGCCGATCAAACATTTTGGTAATGCCGCCATAATCGGAAAACAAGGAGGATGCACCCGTACCCGGTAAGGAAGATCGGTCCCGTCACTGACAATATAAAATCCTAATTCTCCATTCGCCCCTTCCACCGGGAAATAGACTTCGCCGACAGGAGGACGAATGCCGTGTCCATACATCACCAATTTGAAATGATTCATCAATGATTCAATATTGCTGTAAGTCTCTTCTTTGGGGGGAAGCACCACTTTTCTCTCCGGCGCATTGATGGCAGTGTGATATTTTTTGGTTCCCCCCTGCAGAGTCGGGTCCAAATCCACCTGCATTTCCAGAAGCCCCTCGGTCTGTCCCATCTTGGCTCTGTCCACCATTTTAGCCGCCGGCATGACGTGCGCGCTGAGATCGGCCTGCAGTTCACCAGAGGGAATCTGCTCAAAGCACTGCTCAATCATCCTCAAACTCTGCTCCATTTCCTCCATTCGGACAAAGTAGCGGTCAAGGTTGTCCCCTGTGGTTCCGGTGGGAACTTCAAAATTGAGCCGGTCATAGACCAGATACGGATGCGCCTTCCGGACGTCATAGGCGACACCAGTAGAACGCAAGAAGGGGCCCGTGATTCCATAGGCAACTGCGTCCTCAGCCGAAATACCGCCGGTCCCTTTCATCCGGTCAAAGAAAATCCGGTTTCGGGTGAGCAGGTCGTCCGTTTCGATGAGGACTTTGCGCGTCTCGGCAATCTTTTTCGCGGCTCTTTCCTGGAATCCATCCGTTAAATCAGCTTTGACCCCTCCGATCCGCACATAAGAGATCGTCAATCGGGCGCCGGTGATCTCCTCCACCAGTTCCCACAAAAGTTCCCGCGCTTTGATCATATAGAGGAAGACGGTCATGGCACCCAGCTCCATGGCTGAAGCCCCGACGCAGGTTAAGTGATCGGTCACGCGGGAAATTTCACTCATAATGACACGGATATATTTGGCCCGCTCCGGGATATCTATCCCCAGCAGTTTCTCAACAGCGAGAGCGAAACCGACATTATTGATCAACGGCGACACATAATTGAGCCGGTCGGTATAGGGAAAACATTGCGTGTACATCACCGTCTCGCACATCTTCTCAAAGGCGCGGTGAAGATAACCGATTCCCACATCGGCCCCTTTGATCCGTTCTCCTTCCAATTCTAATATCATCCGGATTACCCCGTGCATCGCCGGGTGAGAAGGACCTACGTTGAGTAACATGGAGCGGGTTTTAGTAGACATAGCCTATTATGAATGACAAATGACAAAGCACAAATGTCAACATAAATCCAAATTTCAAATAACAAAATTTATGTTTTGACATTTGTCATTTGGATTTTGACATTCATTTGTCATTTTAATTGATTGGTCCCACCAACGGTTGGCGCTTATTGAACGGGTAATCCTTCCGCAGTGGATGCCCTTTGAATTCTTCATACATTAAAATTCGCTTGAGATTGGGATGACCTTTAAACTTGATTCCAAACATATCCCAGACCTCTCGTTCATACCAATTGGCCGATGGCCAGAGACCACACAACGTCTCCACTTCGAGATTCTTCTCCTCTACCTCTACCTTGACCCGGAGCCGATGGTTCTGCTTTAGCGAATAAAAGTGATAAACCACTTCGAAACGGGGGTTTTTCTTTAAGGATAAGTAGTCCACCGCCGTCACATCCATCAAGAAATTAAAATCCAGCTCCGGCGCTTCCTTAAGGAATTGAGCCACTTTTCTCAAGAACTCCGGCTTGCTCACAACAGTATCATCCCCTCGGAATGAATGGGTAGAAAGAATAGCTTCTGGAAATTGGTCTTGGAGGGTCTGGAGTATGCTCATTATTCCTGTTTTTCTATTTGTTCAAGATGATGCTGAACGGAATAATTCTTTTGCAGATCCGCAGGACGGGTATAACTGCCGGTATGAGGGTCGTAAAGAACTCTGGATTGTTCTCCCTTTTGAATCTTCTCCTGAAGTTTGATCAAGCCGTCAATAACATTTTCAGGACGCGGTGGACAACCCGGGATATAGATATCTACCGGAATCACCGTATCAATTCCCTGCACCGTCGCGTAATTGTCGTAAAATCCGCCGGTGCAGGTGCAGACTCCAAAGGCGACAACCCACTTTGGCTCGCACATCTGGTCATAGATAGTCTTTAGAACCGGCGCCATCTTATGACTGATGGTTCCCACAACAAAAAGAACATCCGACTGTCGAGGGGAAAAACGCGGGAACCCTGCCCCAAAACGATCCACGTCATAGTGGCTGGCGGCAGTCGCCATATACTCCATCCCACAGCAAGCGGTTACAAAAGGATATTGAAAGATGGAATATTTACGCGCCCAGCCGAGCGCGTCGTTTAATTTCGAGGTGAAGAAATTCGAGGCCGAATCAAAAAGTCCCATGAATTATTCCCATTCAAGCGCCCCCTTCTTCCAGGCATAAACATACCCCAAGACCACAAAACCCAAAAAGAAGGCCATCTCCAGAAGACCAAACAGTCCCATTTCTTTAAAATTTACGGCCCAAGGAAAAAGAAAAACAAGCTCGACGTCAAACACGATAAAGAGCATCGCCACGATATAGAAATGAACTGAACTTTGGCCTTGCGGCAGAGAAAACGGTTCCGCGCCGCACTCAAACGGTTTGGACTTGGTCGGGTTGGGGCGCTTAGGGCCCAGAATCCCCGGGAGGGACATCAATAGGAAAGCAACCGCCCCGGCAAATAAAAAAGCAAAAAGGACCGCGATGTATTCAATCATTTTATTGCGAAACCAATTTCTTTAACGGGTGGCCTACTTTTTTCTCAACGGAGGCCACCTTATCGTCAATGTGATGCGCCGTCCCCTTGCGGTCATCGATTTTAATCTGGGTGATTACCCGCTCATGTTCTAGAGAGAGTTTTTCATGACAGGATTTAATGACCTTCATCACCTGATCCCACTCTCCCTCCAATATCGTCCCCATCGGACCGATTCGGTAAGTGAGACCGCTTTTATCCACGATATCCAGCGCCTTGGCCAGACTCGCCGAAAAACTCGTCCCTTTCCCGATCGGTACAATGCTAAACTCAACCATCATCGCCGGTTACCCCCTTCCACCTTAGAAAACGATCCTTCCTTCATCAGTAGACTGTTTAAAATAGCACGAGCGGCTGGTCTTGTCAAACGTTCCAGATCAGGAAAGATTGTCCGCGGCGGGAAGATCCTTATTCTTGCGGGATTTTAGAATTTCAATGACGGGAGGAAGGATCGACAAGAAAATGATACCGAAGATGACCATCGTGAAGTTCTCTTTCACCACCGGGAGGCTGCCAAACCAATATCCGCCGAAGACAAACAAGGCGATCCAGACAACGCCTCCGATGACGTTGTAAGAGAGAAACCGACCGTAAGACATCCGGCCGATCCCCGCGACGAACGGGGCAAACGTCCGGACAATCGGGACAAACCGCGCCAGGATGATCGCCTTACCGCCATATTTCTCATAGAACCGGTGCGTTTTATCCAGATACTCTTTTTTCAGGAATCGGGATCTCTTCCCCTGGTGGAAAATTTTGGGGCCGATAAAATATCCGATCCAGTAGTTGACCGTGTCCCCTAAGACCGCGGCAACGGCCAGCAGGATAAAAACCCAGAAAACATTGAGTGAACCTATAGCGGCTAACGCCCCTGTGGCGAATAAAAGAGAATCCCCGGGAAGAAGCGGGGTCACCACTAAACCGGTTTCACAAAAGATGATCAAAAAGAGGAGACCATACGTCCAGCTGCCGTAGCTCTGGATAACGGCACTGAGGTGTTTATCCAGATGAAGAAAAAAATCAATGAATTCTTTGAGCAATTCCATGGATTCTCCTTTGCGCTAGTGTCATCAATCATTTGATTGCTATGCGCCAAGCGCCTTCGTCTGTTTTTCTAACTCATCATCCACATTCCCCGTCACCATGATTACTTTTAACTGAGGAAACATCTCTCGAATCCTCTTGAGTCCCTGCTCTCTGTCCGCGTCCGGCAGCTTCACATCCAGCATCACTAAATCTATCGGCCCCTGTTTCAGCTTCTCAAGGGCCTCTTGGATACTCCCCGCCTGCGCCACTTCATAACCAAACATCTCCACCGTGCTCGCCAACATCTCCCGTAATGGGGTGTCGTCATCCACAACCAAGATTTTTGCCATCGCTCTTTATGACTCCTTTATCGTGGCGGCCGGTGAAGTCCGTGAATCATCTTCTCTTCAAACAGCGGTAACTCCACCCAGAACAACGCCCCTTTTCCTTCTTCGCTCTCACAGCCGATCCTCCCCTTATGCGCCTCCACCACCAGCTTGCTCAAATATAACCCTACCCCTGTCCCGCTCTCTCCGCCCGTCTGATACATCATCTCCATCTGCTGCCGCCGCCTCATCAACAAATGGTATTCTTCCACTTCATCCAACGCCTGGATCTTCTCATACCCATCCAGCGCCTTATCCGTTAATGACCACAACTCTTCGACTTCTTCTTCCTCCAGGTTTCGTCCCCCCACAGGACTCCCCAGCGCCAAAAATCCGACTAACCCCTCCTCGCTGGCGATCGGAAACAGGACACGCGCCTCTAATAATTCCATCTCTTTAGCCAGGGGATCGGTTTTCTCTAACCGCTCCCGCTCTAACAAATCGCCGCTTCCTTTAACCCCGTCTCCATTGGACACATTCCAATGCCGCGCTAAAAGAGAATCTCCTCTCCACTGCCTCGGAGAGTGATTAGGTTTGCCATTGGCGTCATGCCAGCTCTGACAGAGATAATTCTCCCCAACCCGATCATAAAAATAAACCGCCCCATGCTCTAAGCCCAGAATTTTTACCACCGACCCCACCATCGTCTCTGACAGCGTTTCGATTCGCCGCTGACGACTCATCTGCCGAATCGCTTTGCGTAATTCTTTGACTTTCTGATCCACTTCCCTCCTCCGCTTCTGCTCCGCCAAAGGATACAGCTTAAACCAAATCCACAAACTCATTCCTGAAACCAAAATCGCCATTAACACCACCACCCACCAAATTCTCAAAAAGAACTCAACGTGATAATTCCTGAGATATCCTCCCGTTCCAAACACCGCCCCAAGAGTCAAACTGAAAATCATCAGAAAAATTAATCCACGTTTGCTGGCAACGACAATGTCGAGTAAGTGGTGACGAGCGATGGCATAGGTAACAATAACCTGGCTTAAGATCATATAATTGCCGAAGGGAGTAATTCCAAAAGGTCTTACATCATAAACTAAGAAGTAATTAGTCATGCCACCCAAATAACCCAACGTCGAGGCTAAAAATAAGTATGAATATCGTTCCCTCAATGAAGTCTCCCCGAAGCAAGCTTCGGGGTATCTTTTTACACTCCCCTCCCTTG
>CAYJQR010000028.1:0-21050 GCA_964372345.1 uncultured Planctomycetia bacterium
CTCAAGTTTTCGCCTAAAGGCGAGGGATATATCCCCATTGTGGGACATTATACCATAATTATAATCAATGTCAACCACACGAACTGGACGTCCCCGAGGGATTCTGGCGCGGCACTGGGATCTGTGACTGATTCCTACCTATTCAAATACGATCACCAGAGATAAAAGAAGCGGTAGCAGTAGTGCCACTCGTTATTAACTGATTAGTACCTACGTAAATGTACTGGACAATATCTCGGTGAGCATGCCGATCAATGTGCTTTGCTTCTTTCCCTTTTGTTAAATTGACATAAGGACTGACCTCAACAGCTATAAAAGTTGTAAGAACACATCCTGCAATAATTGGTATCCCGAGTTTGCAATCCATGTGTATAACTCTCCTCGTAGTTTCATAACTTGTTAATCACCAGCCCGCTCAGCAACTTCGGATAAAAGTACGTGGATTTCTGGGGCAGGCGGGTGCCGGCGCCGGCGATGGAATAGATTTGCTCGATCGGTGTCGGGTTTAAGAGGAGAGCCATCTCATAACCGTTCCGTTCTACCTGATCAATCGCCTTCTGCGCGTCGGGGGTGAAATAGATGTGCTCCTCGTCCACCGGGTGATCGAGGATTTGTTTTAACACGATCGTGTGCAGAACCGAAACGTCCAACTGCCGCATCGGCGGTGGAAGTTCGGATAATAAGGCGTTGGCGGCGGAATTCCGCTGCAAGGTTAATAAATAACTTTTTCTCCCCTTTAGATAGAGCCCAAACGACGGCCGGTTTCCTTTTTGTTCGGCCAGTTGAGCCAGCAGTTGGTGGCTTGAGACATTCTTGATGTCAAAATAACCGTTCAGCTCTCGGATAATCACTTCTTTCTGCGACGTCCGCCCCCCCTGCAGTACCCGGTGAAACGGCCAGATCGTGAGTCCCTGATCTTTGGCGCTGACAAAGTGCATCAGGACAAATTCATAGGGGGCGGAGGGGAGAGGGGGTTGATGGAAGCGTCGCTGTTCACTGCGATACGCCAGCGCGGATTCGTAGCGATGGTGGCCATCGGCGATGAGGATTTTTTCTCCGGCCAGCGCTTCCCCAACTAAGCGGACTGATTCCGGATCGCTCACCTGCCAGAATTCGTGTTTGACTCCCTGGATATCCATTTGCACCGGAGCCGGATGTTGGTCGGTGTATTCTTTGATCGTTTTGACGAAGAGACGGTCTTGATCCTCGATGATCCCGAAGATCGGGCTCAAATTTGCCTGAACGGTTCGAATCAATGCGAAACGGTCTTCTTTCGGTTTAGAGAGCGTCTGTTCATGCGGCAGGACTGAACTTCCTTCGGTTTCCTGCAGACGCAGTAATCCCATGCACCCGAGCCGTTTCTTTTTGATCCCCTGATCCAGATATTCCTGAGAGTAAAAATAAAAACTGGGGGAGTCCTGAATCAGGATTTTCTTCTGCTGCCACTCGTTAAAAATACGCGCGGCCCCTTCATAGTCGGCGCCGGGGAGGATTAAGTGACAAATATTATAAGGATAGGCGCGATATTGTTCTCTTTCAACCGATGAAATCACGTCATACGGAGGGGCGACTGCTTTGGTGATATCTACTTTTTTTGTGTCATACCGCACGCCGCGGAATGGAATAACCTCCGTCGCTAGTTTTTCGACGGGCATGAGGGCTTCTCGCAGGTGGGTGTGGTTCGACTTTGCTCACCACTGGGGGTGCCGGAACAGGGTTGACTTTCTTTGGCGCCTGATTTCTCTTTACTCGCTTTCTCCTTATAGGAAGAACTCCGATAGTCGGTAGCGTAAAACCCGCTCCCTTTAAAGAGAATTCCGGAACCGCCGCTGATCACTCTGCGGATTTTACCCTTGCATTGAGGGCACCGGGTCAGAGGTTTCGCGCTCATCGGCTGAGATTGATCAAAGTGACGGCCACATTTCCGGCATTCGTATTCGTAGGTCGGCATTTCATGAACCTCCTTTAAACATCTTCTTCGCTTTTTCGATGAATTCGCTCATCAACGGATACGACCCTTTGCCGTTCATTTGCTCAAACTGTTTCAAGAGCTGTCTCTGCTCGTTGCTTAAATTTTTTGGAATCTCAACGATCACTCTGACCATTTGATCGCCGCGGCCGTAGCCGCCGGAACCGACGACCCCTTTTCCCTTCAACCGGAAGAGCGTTCCGCTCTGGGTACCGGCGGGGACTTTCATGGTCGCTTTCCCCTCTGCCAGCGTTGGGACTTCGATTTCGGCGCCAAGCGCCGCTTGCACAAAGCTGATCGGGACTTCGCAGTAAAGATGATCCCCTTCCCGCTGGAAAATTTCATGGGACCGAACGGATAGCACCACGTACAGATCGCCGCGGCCGCCGCCGCGTGTCCCCGCTTCCCCTTCGCCGCGCAGACGAAGACGGGTATTATCCTCAACGCCGGCGGGAACCTTGATGCTGATTTTGCGGTGCGCGCGGACACGTCCCTCGCCGTGACACCTGGCACATGGGGTCGTGATCACTTCTCCCTGACCATGACAACGATGACAGGTAGTAGCAATGCTGAAGAACCCTTGCGACATCCGTACCTGTCCTGATCCCTGACAAGTACCGCAGGTCTGCCGCTTGGTCCCCGGTTTGACCCCTTCACCGTGACATTCGCCGCAGAGTTCAGCTCGGGGAACATCCACCGATTTCTCCGTGCCGAAAATCGCCTCCTCAAAAGAAATCCCCAACCCCATCTGCAGATCGGAACCGCGCGTTCCTCTGGAACCGCGTTCACTTCTCTCCGTACCAAAGAAATCAGCGAAAATGTCGCCGAAGACTTCGCTAAAATCGAATCCGGAGAAACCTCCGGCGCCAAACCCGCCGGCTCCCGCCCCGACGCCGGCATGGCCGAATTGATCGTAGGCCTTCCGTTTTTCAGTGTCGCTTAAGACAGCGTACGCCTCTGACAGCTCCTTAAATTTCTCCTCCGCTCCCTTATTTCCCGGATTGCGGTCAGGATGATATGCAAGAGCTAATTTACGGTACGCTTTCTTGAGATCGTCAGCTGACGCGCTCCGTGAAACGCCCAGCAGTTCGTAGTAATCTTTTTTAGTTGTTGCCATTATTTCTCCGGATCCACCTTAAAATCGGCGTCCTGGACTTTTTCATCTCCGCCATAAGCCCCGCCTGAGGCGGGTCCACCTCTGGCAGAAGATCCGCCTTCGGCGGATTTGGCGCTGCCGTCGGGGGAATTCTCCGATGCGCCCGCGGCGCCGCCCGCCTGCTGTTGCTTTGCCGCCGCTTCTTTGTACATCTCTTCGCTCAACTTGTAAGCGGCCTGCGTCAGGTTCTCTTCCGCTTTCTTTAACTGAGCTAAATCTTCGCTATCGAGTTTGAGTCGGGCTTCGTCAATGGCGTCCTGCAGTTTCTTTCGGTCCTCGATACTGATCTTGCCGCCATGCTCTTTGAGCATCTTGTCGGTTGAGTAAACGAGATTGTCGAGATGGTTGCGCGCGTCGATCAATTCACGTTTCTTTTTATCTTCATCGGCATGAGCCGCCGCTTCTTGGGTCATCTTTTCGACCTCGTCCTTGCTCAGGCCGCTGGAAGACTCGATCCGGATCTTCTGCTCTTTGCCGGTTGCTATATCTTTCGCGGAAACGTGCAAAATTCCGTTGGCGTCAATGTCAAACGTGACTTCAATTTGCGGCACGCCGCGCGGCGCCAGCGGAATGCCGACCAGGTCAAACCGCCCCAGCGTCCGGTTTCCGGCCGCCATCTCTCTTTCTCCCTGTAAAACATGAATGGCAACTGCGGTTTGATTATCGGCCGCCGTCGAGAAAATCTGGCTCTTCTTGGTTGGGATTGTGGTGTTCCGTTCGATTAACCGGGTCATGATGCTGCCGAGTGTCTCGATTCCAAGCGAGAGAGGGGTGACATCTAATAAGAGGACATCTTTCACCTCTCCGGTCAACACAGCTCCTTGAATCGCCGCGCCGACCGCGACGACTTCATCAGGGTTGACCCCTTTGTGCCCTTCTTTGCCGAAAATTTCTTTGACGATCTGCTGGACTTTCGGCATCCGGATCATTCCTCCAACGAGAACGATTTCGTCGATTTCACTCGGTTTGAACCCCGAATCCTCCAGCGCTCGTAACACCGGCCCGCGGGTCCGTTCGACTAAATCGGCTACCAACTGCTCAAGCTTGGCTCTCGTGAGTGTGACCACGAGGTGCTTCGGCCCGCTGGCATCGGCCGTGATAAACGGCAGGTTGATCTCACTCTGCTGGTTACTGGAGAGCTCGATCTTCGCTCGTTCGGCCGCTTCTTTGAGTCGCTGAAGCGCCATGCGGTCTTTCCGCAGATCAATTCCGTTGGACTTCTTAAATTCCTCCGCCAGCCAGTCCATGACCTTCTGATCAAAGTCATCACCGCCGAGGTGAGTGTCTCCGTTGGTTGACTTGACTTCAAAAACTCCCTCGCCAATCTCAAGGATTGAAATATCAAACGTCCCTCCTCCAAGATCGTAGACGGCGATTTTTTCGTCTTTCTTTCTATCAAGCCCGTACGCCAGCGACGCGGCGGTCGGTTCGTTGATGATTCGTAAAACTTCAAGGCCGGCAATGGTTCCGGCGTCCTTGGTTGCTTGACGCTGGGAATCGTTGAAGTACGCCGGCACGGTGATGACCGCCTGCGTGACTTTTTCTCCCAGATAATCCTCCGCGGTCTGTTTCATCTTCTGTAAGATGATCGCGGAGACCTCCGGCGGAGTATATTCTTTTCCCGTGGTACTAATGGAAACTTTCACCAAATCACTCGACCCTCCGACCACTTTATAGGGAACGAGTTTCTCTTCGGTTTCCACTTCCGAATGGCGTCGCCCCATAAACCGCTTGATCGAGAAAACCGTGTTCTCCGGGTTGGTGATCGCCTGCCGTTTGGCGGCCGCTCCGACGAGAATTTCTCCTGTCTTGGTAAAACCAACAACCGACGGAGTGGTCCTTGCCCCTTCCGAATTCGCGATGACCTTGGGTTCCCCTCCTTCCATAATCGCGACGCAGGAGTTGGTGGTCCCCAAGTCAATTCCGATCACTTTGCTCTTTGCCATGTTAAAATCCTCCATGTTTATTCTGTCATCCTGAGCGAAGTCCGCCTCGCCAGACGAAGTCTGGCGGGCGGACTCAGTCGCTCAGAATGACATTATTCATTAGTCTGTTGGTCTTTAATTTCTGGTTTTTTCGCAACCTTCACCACCGCGGGACGAATGAGCCGGTCCCGCAGATAATACCCTTTTTGAATTTCTTCCACAATAATCCCTTCTTCTTTATCTTCCATTTCTACTTCCATGAGCGCTTCATGCCGGTGAGGATCGAACTTCTCGCCGACGCTGTCAAAGGATTTTACTCCCTGTTGGTCGAGAAACGCGTGAAACTGCTTTCGGATCAGCTCTACTCCCGCCAATACGGGATTCTCAATCAGAACATGGTCGTTTCCTTTTAAACTTTCCAAAGCCCTGTCAAAATTATCAACGATCGGAAGGATCGCTGATATCAATTCAGTGTTGGCAAACTTTGCTAGTTCGTTTTTTTCTTTGGAAAACCTTTTCCGCGCATTCTCCAGTTCCGCGTAGGTACGGAGGTATTGTTCTTTAAGCTCGTCATACTCTTTTTGGGAGAAGGTCTCTTTGGGCTCTTCTTTTTCTGGATCCATCATAATTCTCCCATTTGGGAAATAACCTTGCCCAATAATCCGGCCATTCTGTCGACTAAAGCGACCGAGTGGGAATACTCCATCCGGGTCGGGCCTAAAATCCCGACCGTCCCTATGACACGATCCCCTACCTTATAACTGCAGGTCACTAAGCTGTACCACTTCATTGCTTCATTTCCCATTTCACTGCCGATATAAATGCGGCACCGCTGGTCTTGCTCCAAATCCTGACGGAGCAGTTTCAGCAACGGTTCCTTTTCTTCCAGAAGACGGAGTAATGCCCGGGTCCGGGTAACTTCCTTAAACTCCGGCTGTTCCAAAACGCGGCTGGTTCCCTCAAGCCAGAGCCGTTCCTCCTTCGAGGTCAGGATCGTGGCCTTGATCATCGCCAGCGCCTGTTTGAAAAGATTATAGTAAAGAGACCCTTGCTCCATCATCATTCTTCTCTTGAGATGGTACTCGATCTGCGACAGGGGAAGCCCCCCCAGTTCCTGATTGAGCAGACGGTTCAGCCGTTCCAGTTGAACATCCTCGATCGGCTCAGGCAATTCCACCTTATAATTACGAACCATTCCGGAAGCGCTGACAAAAACAACCAGGAGACGGTTGGAGCCGATGTCTAGTGGGATCAGCGCGATTCTCTTAAAGATATCGCGCGAGACTCCGCTAAAAAAACCCAACGCCGCCTGATTGGAGACTTCGGACAAAAGCCGTGAGGCTCGTTCAATGATCTCTTCTAACTCCGTGCAATGCCTTCCGTACGAGACCCGGATCGTCTCTTCCTCATCCTTTGTCAAATGAGATTCCTGCATCAAGGCATCCACGTAATAGCGATAGCCCTGATCCGTTGGAACACGCCCCGCCGAAGTATAAGGATGTTCAATGTATCCCAACTCTTCCAGATCAGCCATGATGTTTCGGATCGTCGCCGGACTGAGCGAATTCCTAAGCCGCCGGGCAATCGTACGGGAGCCGACAGGAGCCGCGGTCTGGATATACAGATTCAGGATCTCCGTGAAGATCTGGCACCGCCGCAATTCAAAAGTGTCGCTGTTTCTCTTGATATGGATTCGAGTTATGCCCCTAGTCTTTCATCCTATTTAGCACTCATTTCATCAGAGTGCTAAATCCTATCTTATGAGGAAACCTACGGCTTGTCAAGCGGAAAACCCCCCATAGCTTTGGTCTGCCAAAGCTGACCATTGGGGGGAAAACCAAGACGCAGATGAATACTCCGGAGAGCCTCCTCCTCTTTCTCCGCTTCCTCTTTTCTTTCGAGGTAGCGGTAAAGAGCCAGAAGATTCTCGTGGGCCAGCAGATAATTCGGGTTGGATTGGACTGATTTTTGGTAGTACGCTATCGCGCCCAAAAGATCCCCTTTTCTTTGGCAGACCGCTCCGATGTTGTTGAGGGCTTCCGCATAGGTGGGTAAAATCTCTAAAGAGCGCTTGAAATACTCTTCAGCTTTGTCCATCTGATTGTTGCGGAAATAATAAACTCCCAGATTATTGTTCGCTCGAAAGCTATACCGCGTATTTTTAACCGTGGACAAATAGAGCTTCTCCTCATCGCCCCATTCAAGCGTGCGCGAAATGGTGAGTCCCATCAAAACGAGAAGAACAGCGCTATGGGGACAGCGCCCTTTTTGACATAGGATCTTGGCGAAAAAAGGGCGCTGTCCCCATATTTCAAGTCCCACCGCCACCGTTAGAAAAAATCCGATTGAAGGCAGATACAGGTAATGCTCCGCAATCGCTGTATTGAGTGGAAGAAAATTCGAGATAGGAGCTAATCCTCCAAAATACCAAAAAATTCCAAAGGAAAGTAGCGGCTGCCGCCTCCTAAGAAACCACCCCAGCAACAGAAACCACAAAATGCCTGCCATCGCCGCGATCCCCAGCGGTTCATACCAAAGGAGAGCGATCGGAACGTCGCGGTCCAGATGGAGATGGGTCGGAACGAAAAGAAGCTGGATATAGATCCAATGAATCTTGGCGGCTGTCAATAAACGAATCCAGAGATTGTCACTGAACGGTTCTGCCTGCGCCCCCTTCCAGAAGGGAATTCCCAAAAAGTTGAGGGCCGTTGCTCTAAGAAAAAAATAAAAAACAGCAATCCCCAGAAACCCTAATAGCCCTTTGAGCTGTCGGCGGGGTGCCAGCAGAACTTCGTAAATAAAGAGTACCCATGGAAAGAGAATTCCCATTTCTTTTGAGAAAAGCGAACCCAGAAAAGCTAGCAGGGAGAATCCAAGAAACAGCCTCCTGCCGTTTTGCCGATACAGAAGATATCCATAAAAGCCTGCCAGGAGAAAAAAAGCCATGAGCAGTTCTGTCCTGCAGGAGACGTAATTGACCACTTCACTGTTGATTGGATGAATCGCAAAAAGTAAAAGAGTGATCCCTGCAATTTTCTCTCTTACTGGAAGAAGTTTCTTGAGAATCTTATAAAGGAAACAAAGATTCATTAAATGAAGGAGCAAATTGGTCAGATGAAATCCGATAGGGTTCAGCCGCCAGAGATGATAATCTGCCATTAGGGAAACCGTCGCCAGTGGGCGGTAGAGGTTGGTCACTTCCCCTGCTCCCGCATGGTAGCCTGAAGTAAAAATCAGAGGGAGATTGCGGAGATTGCGAATCAGAACATTTTGAACAACGGTTGCCTCATCGTCCCAGAGGAGAGGATGATTTAAGCTAATACCATAGCAGACGAAAGCCAGCAGTAGGACCCCAAGAAGAAAGTTACGATTCATCCTGTTCAACCTGTTAGACTCTCTCTAAGACAACGAGGATTCTGAATGCAATCCACTCTGCCAGTGGATCCAGTCTTCTCTCCTGTGCCATTAGAAAGGGGTAGAGAAAGGATGGAACTAACTGCATTTTCCGGAAACCGCACGTCAGCGGATAGCCCAAATAACTGAATGGCTTGCGCTCCACTAATCTCAGATGTCGAAACCGCACAAGAAATTTCTTCAGTTCGTTTTTGAAAAAAAGGGTGGGGATCGCCTGATTTGCCACTTTCCAAACATTCTCCGATGCCTTCGGCTTATCCCCATTGTGATTGGGATGAAACAAATCCACCTTGAAATCAATGGGCTCACAATGAAACCTCCAGAAAAATGAAGAAATCGGGGTCAGATAAGGTTCTATCAAAATGACCCTCCCCCCTTTCTTCAGGCATCGTTCTGCTTCCGAAATAAAAGAGATAGGAGACTCCAGATGATGCAGGACATCAATTCCAATTAGATTACTCAGAGAAGTCTCTTTGAAAGGCAACTGCAAGGCGTCGAAATTTAAATCCAGCCATGACGAATAGAGGAGATCAGAAGAGTAGACATCTGATAGGAATGTTTTTAGATTGCCCATGCCACTGCCCACCTCAACCGTAACCCCATTGACTTGGGCACGGTATTGGGCGATAAAACAGCACCAGTCGCGGTAGACCGCTCTCAGTACAGCTTTTTGTTGCCAAACTTGGCGACGGCGCAGAAGGTGAATTTTTTCATGGGAGAGATCCCTCATCGTCCTTTTTCCCGCCCCCGTCTCAGCAGATAACCTACCCGAAGGCAACTCTTGAAAAGGCGAAAGCCGTCGGGATAGACCTTCATTGAGGAATAACCATTTTGTCGGGACTGATAACGAATCGGAATCTCGATGATCTGCAGGTGATGCTGGCCAGCTCCTAGAAGAAAATCAAAATCCCCCCAGCGGTCTGTCCCTTCTCCTATCGGCATCTTCACTGCTTGCTCTCTCCAAAGAGCTTTCGTTCCACAGAGCGCATCGGTGATCTTCGTCTGAAGAAACTTTGAAAAGAGCCAGGCGGTAATCCGATTGGAAACACGGTTCATCCAACGCATGGCTTCCTTATCAAAGGGATAGACAAACCGCGTTCCCATTACCAGGCCATTTTTTTCACTCAGGACAGCTTCTAAAAACAACTGGATATCCTCGGGCCGAACGGTCATATCGGCGTCAAGGATTATGACAATTTCCCCGCGCGCCTGCTCAATACCCGCTTTAACCGCCTTTGCCTTCCCTTGATTGTGGTCAAAGGCAATGAGGTGCATTCGTGGATTTTCTTTCATGAGTTCTTGAATTTTTTGGCGTGTGCCATCTTTTGAGCCATCGTCAATAACGATATACTCGCATTCCATCTCCAGCTTAGGAATCCTGCAGATGCACTCTTGAATGTTCCCCTCTTCGTTGTAGCAGGGAATGATGATGGAGAGCTTCATTTATTTTTAATGTAACACAGCTTCAGTTCTGTATCAACAGCTTGATGCTCAAGAAATACAGCAACATGGTCAGATTGTCGGAAATCGCCAAAACCAACGGCCCTGAGGCGATGGCAGGATCAATCCGGGTCGCCTTAAAAAGAGCGGGCAAAATGGTCCCGAGAAACCCGGCCGCTCCCATACTGAAGGTGATACTGACGGCAAGAGCCGCCGCCAATCGCGGATTTCCGTGCCAGAAAAAAGCGATACTCCCTACAACACAACCAATGAACATTCCAAAAATTAAAGAATGAAGAATCTCTTTCATCAACAACGAGACGATACTGCCGGTGGAGAACGGCTGAAGATGGAACCTCCTGACGGCAATGGCGGTGGCTTGAACACCGATGCTTTCCCCCAATACCAGAACGATCGGAATGAAAAATGTCGCGACAACCGCCTGCCGCAGGGTACCGCTGAAAATGCCGGCGATCCAGGCGCACCCCAACCCGCCAACCACGTTGACCATCAGCCAGGGGAGGCGGATCCGTAAATTATGGACAAGCCCTGAGATTCTCGCCTCATCCATTTTTAACCCTAGGATGCTGAAGACATCGCTGGAGATTCTTCCCTCAGAAATTTCGGTCAGCGGGTCGGCAAACTGGTCCACGTTGACCACGCCGACTAATTTTCCTCGTTCATTGACCACCGGGAGAGCCAGAAAACGATAGGTGACGAAAAAGTCAAGAGCGTCGGTGACGGTCATGCCTAGTTTCAACGCGCAGACTTGTCGAACCATGATCTCCTGAAGAGGCGTTTGGGGAAGCGAAGCCAGCAGGCGCCGGACCGGAAGCACCCCTTTTAAAATGCCTTCACCATTCACGATGTAAAGATAAAAAATCTGCGGCTCTATTTTGAGAGTGCGGAGACGGTCAAATACTTCTCCTACGGTGAGGCTTTCTTTGATGGTGATGAAGCCGCTCTGGACGTAGGAGTCAATAACAGAAGTAGACGAATTAGTAGAGCGCGACTTTGGCTGGTTCAATTTTTGCCAGACCCAGCAAACTCAAAGCTTGGATGTAAAGCCAGCCGAAGTCTACTTCCCACCATTTTCGAGAGAAACGGGCGGAGGTGATGTCGGCGTGGTGGTTATTGTGAAGTTCTTCGCCTGCCAGTAAAATTCCGAAGGGAGAAAAATTGTGGCTGGTATCCTTACTGTTAAAATTCCGGTATCCCCAGGCGTGGCCGACGCCGTTAACCACCCCCGCGGCCCAGAAGGGAATCCAAGTCATCTGAATGCCCCACACGACCAATCCCAACGGAAATGAGAAGAGAAAAAAATCAACCGCTAATGTAGCAACGATCCCCAGATTTTTGTATTTGTATTTTGAATAAACATGGCGTTCCATCCAGTCATTCGGAGATCCTTTACCGTATTTTTCAACCATCTCCTTATCTTTAACCGCCTCTGTATAAAGAAACATTCCTTTAAAAACAACGGTTGCCAGACCCACCAATTTGGGACTATGAGGATCTCCCTCGGCATCGGTGAAGGTGTGGTGCTTCCGGTGACAGGCAACCCACTCTTTGGTGATCATTCCGGTTCCCAGCCAAAGCCAGAATCGCATTAAAAAAGAAACAAAAGGATGGAGTTTTAGCGCCCGGTGCGCCATGGTGCGATGGAGATAAATGGTAACGCACATGGTGGTTATGTGGGCTGTGATCAACGCGAAAAGCAACGCTCTTATGATTTCATTCATTTTGATTTCTTCCTCCTAACTACAACTATAACACACCCTTATTCGATTGCAAACACTTTTATTTGGTTTGCCAGACGAATAGGCACCCGCGCTTCCAGCCAAACCCCTTCCGGACGATCTTCGCGGTTGAAAACCTGTCCTTCTTCGTACACCCTTGAAACAAGACGCATTTCCGAAGAAGGAATGAGCGCCTTGAAGAGGACAAGCTGTTCCGACAACTGATGCGCGAGAAGCTGAAGCAGTAAATCAACCCCTTCTCCTGTCTTTGCCGAAATGGGAACCCCCCGTTCGAACTCCTTCTGAAAGCGGAAAATCTGGTCAGGGCCACCGATTAAATCAATTTTGTTCAACAGAGTAATCATCTCTTTGTCAGATGATTCGATTTGCTCCAATACATCATAGACCGCTTCGTAGTGTTCTCGCGCTCTCGGATGGCTGACGTCCAGAACATGAAGCAAAATATCCGCCCGCCTGACTCCTTCCAATGTCGCGTTGAACGCTTCAATTAAATGGTGAGGCAAATCGTGGATGAATCCCACTGTATCCACTAGTACCACTGACTGGTGATTGGGAAGCATCAGCCGTCTGGCGACGGGGTCTAGCGTGCTGAACATTTGATCTTTTGCCAATACTCCCGCCTGGGTTAATTGATTCATCAAGGTGGATTTCCCGGCGTTGGTATACCCTATTAATACGACAGTAGGAACCTCGCGGCGTTCTCTTTTCTGCTGGCTGAAAGCGCGGCGCGCTTCCACTTCCTTTAATTCTCTCTCGAGGCGGCCGATCCGGTCTCGAATCCGGCGGCGGTCCATTTCCAGCTTCTGTTCTCCGGGCCCGCGGGTTCCGATTCCTCCCCCTAACCGCGACAACAAAATCCCTTGCCCTGTCAACCGCGGCAAGAGATATTGAAGCTGGGCCAGCTCCACTTGCAGTTTCCCCTCGCGGCTCTGCGCCCGCTGAGCGAAAATATCCAGAATCAACTGGCTTCGATCAATCGTCTTGATTCCAATGACTTCTTCGATATTCCTCTGCTGGGCTGGAGAAAGCTGTTGGTTAAAGATGGCGACGTCAATCTCTTCTTCTTTCACCTTTCCGGCGATTTCTTCAATCTTCCCCCTTCCGATTAAGAAAGTGGGATTCGGCCTCTGAACTTTGGAGGTCATTTCTGAAACGATCTGACAGCGGCAGGACCGGATCAGTTCATTCAACTCCTGCTGGGCGTCTTGAAGATTCCAGTCCGAATGGCCCCGAACGTGGATAGTCACAGTCAAAACTTTTTCTTCTTTAGGGGTTAGAATCAAGGGGCGAATTTCTCGATGACCTCCTCTACCACTGTTTCAACAGAACGGCCGTCGTCCATTGCCACCCACCGCAGGCGGGGTTCGTGCCGAAACCATGTTAGCTGCCGCTTGGCATACCGGCGGGTATTCCGTTTGACTAGACGAATCGCTTCCTCTAATGAAATCTTCCCTTCTAGATATTCAAATACTTCTTTATACCCCAGCGCCTGCCGGGCCGTCTGGCTTAATGGAAGTTGGACGAGCCCCTGGCATTCTTCGAGCAAGCCATCCGAGAACATCACGTCAACCCGTTCTTCAATGCGCCGGTACAATTCGGCGCGGGGACGATTCAATCCGACGACACGGATCTCATACTGATCATCCAGCGGAGTCCGGCAAGGTTTCATCTGGGAAATCGGCTGACGGCTTTGGTAATACACCTCCAGAGCGCGCACAATTTTTCTTAAATCATTGGGATGAACGATAGAAGCGCTTTCAGGATCCACCTCTTTCAACCGTCCGTGTAAAATCGGCGCGCCATCCGTGGCCGCTTCTTGATAGAGCGCTTCCCGGAGCTCGCGGTCAGCGGAAGGACCGGGGAAGACTCCGTCTAGTAGAACCCGGATATAAAGGCCGCTCCCTCCGACGACGATCGGCTGGCGGTTGCGGAAACGAATTTCTTCGATGATCTTGAGCGCTTTGGCGCGATACCGCGCGGCGTCAAAGGGCTCCGTCGGCGGGACTATATCAATCAGGTGGTGAGGAATTTTTTGAAGAATATCCCGCGGCGGCTTCGAGGTCCCGACGTCCAGCCCCTGATAGATCTGCATCGAGTCGGCGGAGACAATTTCCCCGTTCAGGCGAAGGGCCGCCTCACAGGCAATCTGAGTTTTTCCGACGGCGGTAGGGCCGGTCAAAACGAACAAGGCAGGTTTTCTCATTTAAGGAAATATCTTTGTCGCGAAACCGTACTCTCGAAGCTGGTCCTCGAGCCGCTCCGCTTCCTCGTGGGTAGTCACTCTTCCTACCCGGACCCGGTAGAAAGGTTTCCCGTTTTCCTGCGACTCCACGACATAACAACGGAATCCCTTTTCGCGGAGCAATCGCTCCATTCGATAGGCATTCTTGTTTGATGAAAACGCCCCCACCTGGACGGTGAAAAAGGAATCTCCTTTCAATTGGCTCTTGACCCAGCCGGCTTCCGGAGAATTCGGGTATTGATTGACCAACTGGTCAAAATGCCATTGAGATTCCTTGTTATTTCCTGTTTTCTGGTAACACTCTCCCAACCGGTAGAGAAGGTAAGGGCGCCATGGGTTCTTGCGGTCATTTTTATATGCTGAAAGATAATACTTAAGCGCCCCTTCTATTTTTCCCTCCAGGAAATAACTGTCCCCTATTCTTATCTCGGCTTTTTTCCGTTCCGGGCTCCTGGGGTAATGACGCGCAATTTCATCCCATTGTTTTCTGGCCTCATCGTATTTGGAACTCTTCAAATACCCCAGCCCGGAAAGATAGAGGTATTCCGCCTTCGGATAACTTGCCGCCAAACTCTCGGCTCTGGCGCTCAGAGTCGAATAATCTTCCTGGAGCAGAAGCCATTCCAATGATTCTTGGTGGGTGATGGCGTGCGCAGAAGACAGAGGACAGAAGACAGAAGACAGAAAACAGAAGACAAAAAACAAAATGCAAAGGATTGTAGGGGCACCCCTTGTGGGTGCCCTGAATGATATGGACGATAGGGCGGGCACAAGGCCCGCCCCTACATTGGAGACACATGGGTCTATGTCTCCCCTCAACGTGTCCTCCTCCATACCTGTGATTCTAACATTCACAATCCGTCCCAGGGAATCGGCGTCTGCTTCTACTACACATTTGTGATACCCGCGCGTCCTCCCGACCCAGCAGCCCTCGTCTTTCTTGCTCTTTGTTTCCAGCAACACCTCCTGCTGAGTTCCGACGAACCGTTCCACTCTCTTTCGCTTGATCCGGTCCTGAACCTGACAAAGGATTTGATGCCTCTCCTCTTTTACTTCTCTTGGGATATCATCTTCGCTCTTGGCCGCCAGCGTCCCTTTGCGCGGGGAAAACTTGTAAAGGAACGCGTCGTCAAATTCCACTTCTTCCATCAAGGAGACCGTTTGTTGAAACTCCTCCTCCGTTTCAGTGGGAAAACCGACAATGACATCGGTGGTCAGTGTCCCTTCAGGAACGACTTGGCGATATACCCGCGTCAGTTCGAGATATTTTTCCCGCGTGTAGTCACGGCGCATTTCGTTCAAGATGCGGTCACAGCCGGATTGAAACGGCAGATGAAGATGTTCACAAAGGTTTGGATATTCCTTGATCACTTCAAAAAGCCGACGGTCTGTTTTTCCCGGATGAGACGTCATAAATCGAATCCACGAAATCTTGACCCGTTCGGCCAAAAAAACCAGCAGATCCACAAAATCCATTTTCGCGTTTTCATCGTAGTAGGCGTTTACCGTTTGGCCCAGCAGGGTTAACTCCTGATATCCCTGTTCTTCTAATTGTTTCGCTTCTTCTAAGATAGCAGAGGACGGACGGCTGATCTCTTTCCCCCGAACGCGCGGGACAATACAATAAGAACAGGCGTAATTGCACCCTTCAATGATCGTGATCCATGCTTTATGCTGACTCTCTCGGCGGACCGTTTTGATTTCTTCCCTTACTTCATAGTCGCCGCGGTCCAGCGCCATCAAACGACGCTCCCCTTGACGGGCCCTCTGGATCAAGCGTGGCACATCCACTAAGTTTTGCGGCCCGCAGAGTAAGTCAACATGCGGGAGCTGACGGAATAATTCTTTGCGCCGGTTCTGCGCCATGCAGCCGATGATTCCCAAAACTACATCGGGCCTGCGACGCTTCAACCCGGCCAGTGTCCCAATCGCGCTCACCGCTTTATGCTCGGCAAGTTCCCGGACACTGCAGGTATTATAGAGAATGACATCGGCTTCGGTCAGCTTCGGCGTCAGCTCATAGCCCTCTTGGGTCAAGAACCCCGCCACCCGCTCCGAGTCGTAGACATTCATCTGGCACCCGAAGGTTTTCAAAAATACTTTTGTTCGCATCACAATATCTTCCCTGCCCATAGTTCACGCAAGAATATTTCCCATGGGATTATCGCTATCTTGCCATGAATCCTTTTTTCTTTTTCGTTACAGACAAGAATACTCTTCTTTGGCGAAAATGCTTCAGTGAAAGCATTCAACCCGTATATATCTCTTTTATCAACATGGTTGGATCCTTTTATCTCTATTGCCACTTCCCCTTTGCCCAGCACAAAATCAACCTCAAGCCCTGATTTTGTTCTCCAGAAGTTTATAGAATAATCCTTACCCGCGTAAGACCTGTGAGCAACTATCTCCATAAGGATGAAATGTTCGAATGCCTTTCCGAATTCCGCGCCCTTCTGTTCGGCTATGTGCCTTTGGGTAAGAAAACCCGCAACTCCGACATCAAACAAATAATATTTCGAAGCCTTTGTTATCACTTGGCGTGATTGTCTTTTCTTATACGGCTCTACTCTTATGGCCAAAAGTGTGTCTATGAGTATCTGATAGTATTCCTTGACCGTCTTTGAATCAACACCGCATTCGCGAGCTATATCACAATAGTTGGTCATCTCACCGTGCGAATATCCGAAGGCATCAAAAAATCTTGAAAAGGCGGGAATATTGCGCGTTAACCCTTCTGCGAACACTTCTTCTCGTAAATAATCCTGCACATATGCTGCCAATGATTTTTTACAATTTTCGTCATTCTGTAAATAATGAGGAGGTATCAGGCCGTGATTTAGAGCATGCAATAGGTCAACCTTCCCTATCTCGTGGCTGACAAGCGGAAATAACTCATACCGCCATGCCCTGCCGCCTAATAGATTGGCGTGCCCTTTTTTAAGCTTTCTCGCGCTTGAGCCGCAGAGCACAAATCTCAATCCTTTATTTTCCATCAGCCAATGCACTTCATCGAGCACTTGAGGCACTTTTTGCACCTCATCCAGTATTATTGGTTTTTTAAGATCAACCGCTTCTTTCGCTAGCAACCGCTCCCGTAAAAGCGACGGGTTTTTCGATAGCTCAAAAAATACGTCTGTTTTCAAAAAATCATATACAATACTATCCGGAAACTTTCCCCTCAGATAGGTGCTCTTGCCTGTTTTTCTGGCTCCCCATAAAAAAGCGGACTGTTTATCGGGTAGCTTCATATCAAGCATTCTTGTTATATTCTTCATTTTGTATAATATTCCGTATTGGTATTACTATTTTGGAGTATATACCATTTTGGTTAAATTGTCAAGTAGACGTCAACTTTAGCGTCCCCGCGCTTTGTTTTGCTTCAAAAACTTGAGCCAATTCCTGTTTATGCTGCCGCGTTAGTTTTTTCAATCTTTGCTCCGCCTGAATAGCACTTTTGAAATACCTGTATTCTTTGCAAAAGACCAATTTTAATGGAGACCGACCTCTCAAGTATTTTGCCCCATACCCATTACTGTGAAGATCCATTCGATTTTTCAAATCCCTCGTATACCCGGAATAATAAGTCCCGTTCCTTTCCTGGATCATGTATACGTAGAAAATATCACGCCTCTTCATAGTTATAGAACTTCTTCATCACAGTTTGATTTTAACAGAAGCCCACTGGGGGATCAATCAGACAATTTGGACAAAACTTGGCGGGTTTTATAGTAGGGGCGCCCTTTGTCTTGTGCCCACCCTATCATTCTATAATCACTTTTTAATCGTGTCTTATTCCATTTTAAACCCGATAACATTTGTCGGCGGTTCCATCATCTGCCGGATGATCTCGAAGATCGTCTGAATCTCCGCGGTGTGACGCGCTGCCACACGTTCAAGTCCGGACAACTTTTCGCCTAGTTCTTTGTGCGTTGCCAAGACCTGCTTCAATCTGACAAATGCCCGCATGATGGCAATGTTGACGTAGATCGCCCGCTTGCTCCTGAGGATACTAGAAAGCATCGCAACTCCCTGTTCTGTAAAGGCATAAGGTGAGTACCCACCTAAGTTTTTTCTTGAAGGTATCACATTTTGTGATACCAAGAATTCCGCTTCTTCCTTCGTCAATTGAAACATAAAATCCTCCGGGAAACGATCCCTATTACGCTTAACTTGCTGCCTGAGGGCAATGGGTTTTACCTCATAGAGCTCAGCCAAATCTCTATCCAGCATTACCTTATGGCCTCTAATCAATAGAATCTTCCTTGCAACTGTCTCTTCTGGGATCAGTTCTTTCATAAGAAAACCCTCCTTTTACCTATATAGACGTACCGAGTGAGGATTTTCTTGCAAGGAATTTCTAGAAAAATTGAACTCGCTGGGGTGATCTGTGGATAACTGCCGTGTACCTAAAGACCCGAAAGAGGCAGGAACTTTGGAAGAATTTAGCCTTGGCTGACTCTACTGAAGTTATTACATCGGCCCCTTCGACAACTTTTTGTCCGGTGTGGCGTTTCCTTCTGAAACTATATTGATATACTCCGCCAGATCATGCGCGCGAACGTACCAAAGCTTGCCTTTTTTATGCGCCTTTAGCTGCCCCCGGTTAATCAAATTACGAAGATAATCCTGTGAGTAATCATAAACTCTCGCGAGCTCTCGAAGCGGTAACACAGCTTCTTTATTCAAATCGGTAATCTTGCATCCCTTAAGCCGATCAACAGAGTCTTGCAGTAATCCAAAAATCATTTGGGTAAATGGTTCGAATTCTTGGATGTTGATGGCCTTATCAACGTCAGCAGGGACAAACTTCTTCTGCTTTTCCATTAACCGGTGAATCTCATCAAAACAACGATCCGCTTTCTCCAAAACCTCATAATATTTATTACGCTCTTCCTTGGCCATCCCTTTAATGGCAACATTAATGAGCCCCTGGCCAATGAGAATATAAGACAACAGAATCCGCCCTACCCGCCCGTTCCCGTCACTAAAAGGATGGATGGTTTCAAACCAGACATGTGTAATCGCGGCCAGCGCGACCTCATCGTAAATTTTCTTCTTCAGACTTTCATTAAACCATTTAATCAATAGCTCCATGCCCGGCCGGACATAAAACATGTCCAAAGGACGAAACGACGCCTGAGCAACTTGAATATTATTTTTACGGAAATCACCGATCTGCCCTATATATGTCCCCAAGTCTTTCTCGTAGCGCATAAGCAAAGTATGAATCTGCTTGATATCTGCCATCCGTAAAATAAACTCGTTTTCCTGGAATTGATTATTAGCGTACTCATACATGGCACTGGCAGCTTCAAAGTAACCTAAAATAGCCGCGGCTTTTTGTTTATTGGTGCGCTTGTTATGCTCCAAAACGTCCATCAGTTCCTGCCGGTTGGCAAAAACGCCCTCAATGGCAATGGAGTTGCGGATCTCATCCTTAAAAAGAGAATACCATTCCGCGTTGGATACGTTAATAAGGTTTCCGAACCTTGAGCGCAGTTTCTGGATTTCTTCTTTAAACTCACTTTTCTCTATTTTCCGAACTTTCCGAACCATAAATGCCTCATTTTATATATAAAAAGTCCGAACCATTCATTTTGGTTCGGAAATAAATATACCATTTAAACACCCTGAAAGCAATGGATTTTTCCGAACCATGCCATCTGGTTCGGAAATCGGGTTTGCGGCTAAAACTCGGTTGGCTAATTTCAACCTTCATGTTCCAGCGGCTCATCCGCAATCAATTTAAGGACTGTACTAGCTCAATAATTCGGTAACTCTTTTATTGTTCAAGAATATTCAATGTCATGACACTACAAAACGATTACCTAATTACTAACCGGTCCCATTTATTTTTCAATCGCGAAACTGGCCGTTACGACAGACATGACCTTCTTCTCAAGCGATGAGGTGTCATTCTCTCCATACCACGACACGTCCGTGGAGGTAACGGGCGTTATTTGAAAAACCCCCATTTTCGCGGAGCGCATCACGCCGATTTTATTCCCCGTAGAATTCGCCATGCTGATCGCGCGCTGTTTCGCGTCTTCCGTGGCCCTGGCGAGCATTTCGATTTTAAGATCCGAGAGTTTCGTGTAAAAATACTCGGGGGCTTTGGAGATGAGCTGTATATCCTGATGGATCAGCTCCGTGGATTGGCGGGACACGCTGTCCACTTTCCGGACATCCTCGGATCTCACCTCTATCCCCTGAGACAGCCGGTAAGCTTCCACTTCATTGGTGTCATAACCTTTCTCGTTTTTCTTGTATAAGACTTCTGTGCCGATCTGTGAAAGCGCCGCCTCGTCTTCTTTAATCCCTTTAGCTTTCAGATATTCTTTAACCTTCCCGAGATCCTCCTGAAGCCCGGCATAAGCGGCTTTCAGCTCGGCATCCCTTCTTGAAAATTCCGCTTTCCAGACGATATAGTCGGAGACGATCTCCTTCTCGGCAGAGCCGGTAACGCTGATCACCTCGTTTGAGAACTTCTTAATCTGCAGAAGCCCTTTTGACAGAATAACCGTAGAAGCGACCGTCGCGATGACAAAACAAATCCCCAGTATGATGATCTGGGTACTTCGCAATACTTTTAACCCTTCCATCTTGCGCCTCCTCTCAATGTTGGCCCTAAAAACACAAAAACCTCCGCCGGTCAAAATCCAACCGACGAAGGTTTTACTTTTTTAAAGTCCGGGATTCCCCCCTTCAAACACGGGACTATTCGATTTGACATGAGATTATCACGGGGAGCTAAAAAAGGCAAGCTTTTTTAACTGACGTCGGTTATGGACGGAATCCGAAAGACGCTCGATAACATCGCCACACCCTGTTCTGTAAAAGCATACGGCAGATACCTCCGGCCACCCCAAATTGTGACTTCAAGTTTGTAACCTCTCGCGGTGTAAGCTGAAACATGAAATCTTCATCCAACATCACCTTATGGCCTCTGATTAACAAGATCTTTTGTTCTATTACCTCCTGTGGAATTAGTTCTTTCATCGGTAACCCTCCTTTTATTGATATAGACGTGCCGAGTGAGGATTTTCTTGCATGGAATTTTAGGGAAATTTGACTCGAGGCGGGATATTGGAAGTAATCCCCTCTCCCCTTAGTACTTTTTCGCTCTAAAGAGGCAGGAACTTTG
>CAYJQR010000029.1:0-20891 GCA_964372345.1 uncultured Planctomycetia bacterium
GTCCCCAAATGCCCCTACCGCCGATGAACTTGCGGAATCGCTGTTGGAGAAGACTTCGGGTTGACAAATTCCGTATAGCTGTGTTATTCTAACAACCGATTTTGAACCTAACCAACGATTTTGAATCTAACCAAGGAGGAAACGATGACGGGTTATTGCGTTAAGTGTAAAGGAAAGAAGGAGATGAAGGACGCTCAGCAGGTAAAAATGAAGAACGGCCGACCGGCGGTCAAGGGGAAATGCCCGGATTGCGGCACGGGAATGTATTGCATCCTTAGTTCCGACAAGAAAAAGTAATGGTGTTCGGACGGAAAAAAGCGCAGTTGATCGCGAAGGCAGCTCTCGAGAAAAAAGCGGAAGGGGTTGTCATCCTGGATATGCGGGGGTTAGTCGGTTGGACTGATTATTTTGTTATTTCAAGCGGCTCCTCCAGCCGACAAGTTAAAGCCATTGCCGATGAAATTCTGGAGAAATTGAATCACTCTAAAACGCGAGTCCCATCCGTAGAAGGATATTCTCCGGGAGAGTGGGTGTTGATTGACGCCGGAGACGCGGTGGCGCATATCTTCATGCCGGAACAGAGAAGTTTTTATGATTTAGAGTGCCTCTGGGGGGATGCCCCCAGGATTATCCCACCACCTGTTTCGCGGCCCGGAGAGCCGCCAGCAGAGCTGTATCCGCCTTCGGCGGATGAAACAGGTGGTGGGATTAAGGTTCCATAGGAGGGAGAGGGGGACTATGGCAAACGCGGACGTGTGCGCTGATACGGTGTCAACGCTGACAGAGATTGGGGCGTCGATTGCCGCTCAGAATGAGCTGGACGAAATACTGGCGAACATCGCCCAAAAAGGGGGGAAGGGGACCCAATCCCCGGTGGTTCTGATCGAAACATGGCAGGCGGATCAAACTGCCAAACCCCAGGTACGGGCGGTGTATGGCGTCAGCCAGGCAGAGACAGCGGGTTTGGCCGATTTCTCCCCTTTTTGCAAAAGAATCTACAGGGAAAAGAGCGAAGTTTTCATCAGAGATTATTACCTGGAAACAGAAGGGGCGGTTCCCAGTTTCGCTCGTGTTCAAGCGATTAAAGCGCTGATCGCTTTCCCCATGATGTGGGGGGATCAAACCATGGGGGCGATGTACTTCTTTAGGGCGAAAAAAACTCCTTTTTCCAAAGAGGAAAAAAGTTTTGCCTCTGTTCTAGCGATTCAGGCGGCGATCGCGATCCAGCAAACGGAACTGATCCTTGAACGGCAGTCGGGGTATACCAGAACCATCAAGATCCTCGCCGACATTATGGATCGAAAAGATTCCTATACTCACGGCCACTCATTCAGAGTCATGCAGTACGCTTTGATGATCGCCGACCGAATGGGGATCGGCGGCAGGGAACGGCAGGACATTGGCGACGGGGGATATCTGCATGACCTTGGCAAAATCAATGTGGATCTGGTTATTCTGCAGAAACCGGGAAAACTAACTCCGCAGGAGTGGGAAAGGATGATCCTGCATCCTGACGTCGGGGCCGAAATCGTTTCCGAAACAGGGGTTCTGCGGGAATTGGCCCCGATGATACGGCATCACCACGAGATGTACACGGGCGGCGGTTATCCGGACGGTTTGTCCGGGGATCAAATTCCCGTCGGGTCCCGGATTATCTCGGTCGCCGACGCTTACGAAGCGATGATCTCGGATCGTCCGTATCGCAAAGGAATGAGCCGTGAAGCCGCGATCAAGGAACTGCGACGACATGCCGGAACTCAGTTTGATCCGGAGGTGGTCGGGTTGTTTGTCGAGCTGATTTAGGGGGCGGGTTCCTTGATAGAATCTACTCTAACGAACGCGATTCAAGAAGCGGTGAAACAGCTTGGCTTCTCGCCGGAGGTGGAAATTGTTCTAGAAATTCCCAGAGATGAACAACACGGAGATTTTGCTACGAATGTTGCCATGCGCTTGGCAAGCCGATTTAAAAAATCTCCTCTGACAATCGCTCAAGAAATCGCCGATGAACTCAATAAAAATCATGAATTCATCATCAGCAAGATTGAAGCCAGACCTCCCGGCTTTGTCAATTTTTTTCTTCATCCTCAAACTCTCTATGACACGATGGTTGAAATCCTGCGGAAAAAAGAGACATTTGGATCCTCAAATCTCGGTAAAGCCGAACCGGTCCTTTTGGAGTTTGTCAGCGCCAATCCTACGGGAGATCTCAGCGTGGCGCATGGACGACAAGGGGCGGTAGGGGATTCTCTCGCCAATATTCTGGAGTTTACCGGTTTTAAAGTCTCACGTGAGTATTATCTCAATAATGCCGGCAACCAGATGAACCTGCTGGCCCAGACGATTTTTGTCCGCTACCGGGAACTGCTCGGGGAGAATCTCCCCCTGCCGGAGGGGGGGTATAAAGGGGCCTACATCATTGACATCGCCAAAGGCATCCTTGAGAAAGAAGGGGATCGCTGGAAGGAGTGGAATCCTCAAACAAAAGAGCGGTTCCTGGAAACCGGCGTGGCGGTGATCTTAAAAGGAATTAAAGACGATCTGGAGTTTTTTGGCGTTCATTTTGATTCCTGGTTCAGTCAGGGGGAATTGGAAAAATCCGGGAGTGTTCAGAGAATCCTGGATCAGTTGAAAAAGAAGGAATTTGTTTACGAGCAGGAGGGCGCCCTTTGGTTCAAGAGCGCCGCTTTTGGAGACGACAAAGACCGCGTCGTCGTTAAAAGCGACGGATCGTTTACCTATCTCGCGCCGGACATCGCGTATCATCAAGACAAACTTGCCCGCGGCTACAAAAAGTTAATCAATTTGTGGGGACCGGACCATCACGGCTACATCCCGCGGATGAGGGGAGCCGTGCAGGCCCTCGGCTACCCGGCGCAGACGCTGATCGTTCTGATTGTTCAGTTAACGACTCTTTACCAAGGGGAGCGGCAGTTGAAAATGTCCACGCGGGAAGGGGAGTTTATCAGCCTGCGGGAAGTGATGGACGCCGTCGGAAAAGACGTCGCGCGGTTTTTCTTCCTGATGCGCAAGGTGGACGCTCATCTGGATTTTGATCTTGATCTGGCGAAGAGACAATCCATGGAGAATCCTGTTTATTATATCCAGTATGCCCACGCGAGAATCTGTAGTATTACGGAGTTTTCGCAGAGAGAAGTAGGGGCGATTCGTGAATCGCCTCTACCGGATGATTCCATAGATTTTCACCAGTTGCAAACTCCCGAGGAGATTAATATTTTGAAGGTTCTGCGCCAGTTCCCCGCGGTGGTAAAAATGTGCGCCCAGTTATACGAACCCTATTATTTGATTCCCTACCTTCAAAGACTCGCCGAAAGCTTTCATCAGTTCTATCATCAGAACCGGGTCGTCACCGAGGACGTCGCGTTGAGCCGCGCGCGGCTGGCGCTGGCGGAGGCGGTTAGAATCGTCATCGCCAACGGACTGCGGCTATTGGGAGTATCGGCGACGCAAAAGATGTAAAGGATAGCGTTCAGCGTCCAGCGGTCAGCGTACAGGAAAACCATTATTTAAAGTTTTTTCTTGTATACTGAACGCTGAACGCTATACGCTGTACGCTGATTATGTTTGATTCTTTTGAGTTCCATATTGGCAAGCAAATTGACTGGCGCCAGCTCCAGGAGCTTCTCCAGGAGTATGGCTACACGCGCGTCGGCGCTGTCGGTGAAAGAGGAGATTACGCCATCCGCGGCGGCGTCTTGGATCTTTTTTTGCCTGTTTTCGAAGCGCCGCTGAGGATCGAGTTTTCAGATAACGTTGTTGAGACGATCAGGACTTTCAAACCGGTGTCGGGAGAGACGATCGAAGAACATCAAGCGGTGATTCTTCTCCCCAAAGGGCTGGAGCATCTTCGTCAGCGGCGGCGGTCCGTGGAGATCGGGGAGAGAGTTCCTATTGAGAACTTCGTTGACCTGCACAAGGGGGACGCTGTTGTTCATGTGGAACATGGGATCGGAATTTATAAAGGGACACAGAAGATTAAAACCGCGGGGGGATGGGACGATCACCTGGTTTTACAGTATGCCGGCGGGGACAAACTGTTCGTTCCGTGCGAACAGATGTTTTTGGTCCAGCGCTATATCGGATTTGAAGGAAAAACGCCCCGTCTTTCCAAATTAGGTTCAAGACTCTGGCATCTGCTGAAAGAGAAAGCGCGGAAAGGGGCCCTGTCGGTAGCACAGGATCTTCTGACGTTGCAAGCCAAAAGAGCCCTGCTGGAAGGGTATCAGTTTTCGGCGGATGTGGAGTGGCAGAAGGGGTTCGAAGAAAGTTTCCCGTACGAAGAAACTCCCGACCAACTGACCGCCGTCGCCGAGGTGAAAAAGGATATGGAGTCTCCTCAGCCGATGGACCGGCTGATCTGCGGCGACGTCGGCTACGGAAAAACAGAGGTCGCCATGAGGGCCGCTTTCAAAGCGATTATGGATCATAAGCAGGTAGTTATTCTGGTTCCGACCACGATTCTGGCGGAACAGCATTACCAGACTTTTTCAGAACGGATCAAAGAATTTCCGATTCGCGTGGAAATGTTAAGCCGGTTCCGGACGCCGGCGGCCCAGGCGGAAATCGTGGACGGATTAAGAGAAGGGCGCGTGGATATCGTCATCGGAACTCATCGGCTTCTTTCCGGCGATATTCAATTCAAAGAGTTAGGGCTTGTGATCATTGACGAAGAGCAGCGGTTTGGGGTAAAGCATAAGGAACGGCTCAAGCGGCTCCGCCTGCAGGTGGACGTATTGACCCTGACGGCGACGCCGATCCCTAGAACGCTCTATCTTGCCTTGATGGGGGCCAGGAATATGTCGGTGATCAACACGCCGCCGCAAAACCGCATCCCTGTGGAGACCTATGTGGGTGATTGGGACAAAGAGGTGATCCAAGAGGCGATCGAGCGTGAACTGGGCCGGCGGGGACAGGTTTTTATCGTGCACAACCGCATCGAAACCATTGATTCCGTCGCCAAAAAAATCAAAGAACTTGTTCCGCGGGCGCGGATGGCGGTGGCTCATGGACGGATGAGTTCAAGAGAACTGGAAAAAATCATGATCGGGTTTGGCCGCGGCGAACTCGATATCCTGATCTCGACGACCATCATCGAATCGGGAATTGATATTCCCAACGCCAATACTTTGATTGTGGACCGGGCGGATCTTTTCGGCTTAGCGGACCTTTACCAATTGAGAGGCCGCGTAGGACGATTTAACCGGAAAGCGCACGCTTATTTCTTAATCTCTAACGTAGGGGCGACGCCCTTCGACGGAGTTTACCCTGAGCGAAGCCGAAGGGCTCAGGGCAAGCATGCGCCGCCCCTGCCAGCGAACGCCGCTAAGCGGTTGGGAGCCATTGAGCGGTACACCGCTCTGGGGTCCGGCTTTAAAATCGCGATGGAGGATCTCCAAATTCGTGGGGCGGGAAACGTGCTTGGAACCGAACAGCATGGACACATTACGGCGGTGGGGTTTGATCTTTACTGCCGCCTGCTCCGGGGAACGATTGAACAATTAAAAGGTCAACAACAAAAACTGGAGAAAGCCGCATGAAGAACAAAAAGAGAATGGAAAGTGGAAAATGGAAAATGGATTTTGGCAAATGGATAAAAGGTTTATGTTTTATCTATTTTCTATTCTCCATTCTCTATTCTCCGATCTATGTCCACGCTGAAGTCTTAGAGGGAATCGTGGCGATCGTCAACGACGAAGTGATTACCCGTCATGATCTGGAGGAATATCTGGCGCCGCTCTATTTCCAGTACAAGGCGGAGTATCAGGGAGAGGAACTGCAGAAAAAACTGAAGAAACTTCAATCGGATGGGCTCCGTCAACTGATCGAAGAAAAATTGCTCCTGTCAGAGGCGCGGAAACGTAAGCTGACCGCGGACCCAAAGGAAATCCAAAGCCGGCTGGATCAAGTGGAGGGAAGATTTTCCTCCCAAGAGGAGTTTGAAGAGACTCTTTCTCTCCAGGGATTGGTAGTTGAGGATTTGGAGGAGAGATACCGGGACCAGATTATCATTGGAAAACTCGTGGATGAAGAAGTCCGGTATCAGATTTCGGTCTCGCCGTCGGAAGTGACGGAATATTACAACGCCCACCTCGTTGACTTCAATCTTCCTGAAAGAATCAGGATAAAGAATATCCTGATCAGAGCTGAAGAAGAAGAAGAAGAAGAAGAGGCGTTTGTCCGAATTCACGAAATCGCCGGGATGATGGGCAATGGCAGGTCCTTTGAGGAGCTTGCTAAGCAGTATTCGGAAGGGCCCAACGCGGACGAAGGGGGATTAATGGGATTAGTGGGAAAGGGAGATCTTTCTCCGGAACTGGAAACGGCGGTTTTTTCGCTCCCCGCGGGAGAAATTTCCGGCGTTGTGAAAAGTTCCTTGGGGTACCACTTGTTTAAGGTAGAAGAAAGAATCCCCGCGCAGGTGAAACCGTTAGCGGAGGCGCAGCAGGAGATCCAAGACCGGCTCCGACGGCAAAAATATGAGATACGGTATAAATCGTTCATTGGAGAGCTGCGTTCAAAGGCTTATATTTCACTAAAATGATTGGAATTACTCTCGGAGATCCGTCCGGCATTGGACCTGAGGTGGTGGAAAAAGCTCTTCGCGACGCGCGGATTCGTCCGATACGAAATCGCCTACAGGTCATCGGCGATTTTCGCCAAGTCCGGCGGGTCCCGCGGGGAAGAGTTTCCGCCGCGGCGGGAGAGTTTGCCTATCAAAATCTCCAAAGGGCCGTTTCATTATGGCGTTCTGGAGAGATCCATGCTCTGGTGACGGCTCCAGTCAGTAAAGAAGCGATTGTCAACGCGGGATATCCTTTTGAAGGACACACGGAGTTTCTGGAGGAAATGACAAAAACAAAACAAACGGTCATGTTTTTCGCCGATGAGAAATTGAAAGTAGCGTTAGTCACGCGGCATCTTCCGCTCAAAAAAGTTAATCAAGTTTTGACCGCTTCACTGATCGAAACCACCCTTCGAATCACCGCCGAATCACTCAAGAAATATTGGAAAATCTCCAGGCCGCGGATCGGCGTCTGTGGGCTGAATCCTCACGCGGGCGAGGGGGAATTGTTTGGCGACGAGGAAAAAAAGATCATCCTGCCGGCGATTCGCAAAGCGCGGGAAAAAAACGCTGGGATTGAAGGTCCTCTGGCGGGAGACTCCGTTTTTTATCATGCCTTTCACGGCCGTTACGACGCGGTTGTGGCGATGTATCATGATCAGGGGCTGGCCCCTTTTAAACTCCTTGCTTATGACACGGGGGTCAATGTGACCCTGGGACTTCCCTTTATCCGGACTTCTCCCGATCATGGAACGGCTTTTGATATCGCCGGAAAAAACAAGGCCAATCCGAATTCAATGATCGAGGCGGTCCTTCTCGCGCGACGGCTTTCTTAAATGACGCTGGGCCAATTAAAACTCATTCTTTACGAGAGAAAGCTGCGCCCGAATAAAAAACTGGGGCAGAATTTTCTTTATGACCCGAACATGATCGAGCGAGTCTTGAGAAGTATCAATGCCGCTAAAGAAGAAACAATCATCGAAGTCGGCCCCGGGATGGGGGCGTTGACCGAAGGTCTGCTTGGGTCGGCGAAGGATGTTTGGGGGGTTGAACTGGATAAAGGATTCTCTGAATACTTAAAAGAGCGGTTCTCTGATTCTCCGAATTTTCATTTGGTTCATGAGGATATTTTAAGGTGGACGCTCCCCCCAGGTGAGGGGGAATTTGTTCTAGCCGGCAATCTTCCCTATCAGATCAGTTCTCCGTTGTTAGAATGGATGATCCAGAATCGGCATAGAATTTCACAGGCGTTCATCACGGTTCAATCGGAATTTGCCAGGCGAATGACCGCTCAACCCGGAGCTCACGAGGCGTCAAGCCTCTCCTGTTTTGTCCAGATGTATACAAAGCCGGAGATTCTTTTTAAAATTCCTCGAACCGTTTTTTATCCCTCGCCGGAAGTGGATTCGGCTTTCGTTAAACTGATTCTTCTTGAGAAACCGGCTGTCCCGGTCAAGGATGAACAATCCTTTCGCGACCTCATCCGAAAGGGGTTCTCTCATCGCCGGAAGACGTTAGCGAATGTGCTCCACAAAGAGTTAGAACTGCCGCGGCAGAAAATCGTCCAACTTCTCGCGGAGTTGCAGCTTAGCCCGGATATTCGAGCGGAAAAGCTGACTCTTGAGCAATGGGCCTGGCTCAGTGACCCGATAAAAAACTTGACAAAGTGGAGTGATTAAGGTACACTAATACACAACTCGCCTTTTGTTTCTTTAAATAATCCTTGAATCCTTGCGAATAAAAATTGATGTCGCTAGCCTAATTCATGTCTAAACGGTTGTTCTTAATCGACGGGAATTCATTTTGCTACCGGGCATTCTACGCGATTCCCCCGTTCTTTAATTCCAAAGGAGAGCCGACCCACGCGGTTTACGGCTTTCTGATGATGCTCAAAAAAATTCTGGAATCCGAGAAACCGGAATACATCGGCGTCGCTTTTGATATGAAGGGGCCGACCCTGCGGCGCCAAAAATACGACCAGTATAAAATTCACCGTAAACCGATGCCGGACGATCTCATCCGTCAGCTCCCATGGATCAAAAAGGCGCTGGAAGCTTACCAAATCCCCATTTTCGAAAAACAGGGTTTTGAGGCGGATGACATTTTGGGGACTGTGGCGAAGAAATTCGGCAAAAAAGGGATGGATCTCTTCCTGGTCACGGGGGATAAGGACGCGCTCCAATTGGTAAACGAGCATGTCTTTGTCTATAACACCCATCAAAACGGGATGATTTATGATACCGCTAAGGTGAAGGAGAAGTTTCAGGTGGATCCCAAACAAATGCCCGATTTAATGGCCCTGATGGGGGACTCTTCGGATAACATTCCGGGTGTTCCCGGAATCGGGCCCAAAGGAGCGGTCCAAATCATTCAGGAGTTTGAAACGGTCGAGAATCTTCTGAAAAATTTAAAGTCGGTCCACAACGAAAACCGCCGCCGTCTTCTCGAAGAGAACATCGAACAGATGCGGCTGAGCAGGGAACTAGCCGTGATTGACTGTGACATGGATTTGGAGCTGGATTTAGAGGCGTTTAAATTAAAACAACCGGACGAAGAGCGGTTGACCGAAATTTTTCAGGAGCTTGAATTCCGGAGTCTCTTAAAGGAACTCCCCAATAAGACATCCGCATGGAAGACCCAATACACCTTCGCGGCCCAGAAAAAAGAGGCGGATGACATCCTTAAGGCGGTCGAAAAACAGGAATTGTTCTCTCTTGAATTCGCCAGGAATGAGAACGGGGAATTTTTAGGGGCGGCTTTTTCCTGGGAGGAGGGGACGGCTGGTTTTATTCCAAGAGAACTTTGGAATGAGAAATTGCTCTCTTTATTGGGAGATTCAAAAAAGAGGAAAATCGTTCATGATTTTAAAGAGAAAAAGGTTAAGCTTCATTTCCAGGGAATGGCGCTGGAAGGATTAAAATCCGATACGATGATTATTTCTTATCTCCTGAACCCCTCCAGGGCGGCCCACGAGTTGGACGATCTAGCGTCTGAATACTTACAGCATCGCGGCGCTCCGCCCGGACAAAAAGAGAGCTGCTGCGAAGCAAGCGATACGGTTCTTCGTCTCTATCATTTGATGGGAAATCAAATCAAAGAGCGAGATCAAAAAGAATTGTTGGAAGAGATGGAGATCCCCTTAGTGGATGTTCTGGCCCGGATGGAAATTTGTGGAGTCATGGTGGATCCTGAAGTGCTTCAGAAACTCTCCAAAGAAATGGAGAGGCAGCTCGAACGGCTGACCCAGGATATCTACGAAACCGCCGGCTGTGAGTTTAACATCCATTCACCAAAACAGCTCAGCGAAGTCCTCTTTGACCGTTTGAAACTGCCGATCGTCAAACGAACCAAGACCGGCATTTCCACCGACGTGGAAGTTTTGGAAAAACTGTCGTTGCGTCACGCGCTTCCAAAGTCAATTTTGGATTTCAGGGAACTCTCCAAATTGAAATCAACTTACATTGACGCTCTCCCTAAATTAATCCATTCCGCGACCGGGCGGATTCATACCTCTTATAATCAGGCGGTCACGGCGACAGGACGCCTCTCCAGCAGTAACCCAAATTTACAGAACATTCCGATCCGGACGGAGGTCGGCAGGCAGATTAGAGGGGCTTTCACGGCGCCGGATAAAAAATGGCTGCTGCTATCGGCGGATTACTCTCAGATAGAATTAAGAATCCTTGCCGAGTTCTCGAAAGATGAGGTTTTACTGCAGGCCTTCAAGGAGAATCGCGATATTCACGCTTACACCGCTTCATTGATCCTCAATATCGCCGAAGGCCAAGTGACCCGGGAAATGAGGCGGATCGCCAAAAGCGTGAATTTCGGCATTCTCTATGGGATGAGCGCGTTTGGCCTTTCAAAAGACATCGGCATCGGGCCGGCCGAGGCGAAAGAATTTATTGACGCCTACTTCAAACGCTATCCGAAGGTGCGGGCTTTTTTAGACGCCAAGATCAAGCAGGCGAAACGGGACGGGTTTGTGACGACGCTGTTTAACCGCCGGCGCTACATCCCTGAAATTTACAGCGAGGACAATAATCTTCGCTCTTTCGCGGAGCGGGTCGCGCTGAACGCCCCTCTTCAAGGGACCGCCAGCGATTTAATGAAACTGGCAATGGTGGCCCTCGATAAGAAGATCGCGGCGAAAAAAGAATCGGCCGCGATGATTCTGCAGGTTCACGACGAGCTTGTCTTTGAAGTCCGAAAGGAAAAGGTGGAGTGGCTGGCGGGTATTGTTAAAGAATGCATGGAGAATGTGGTCCAATGGGAGATTCCGGTCGTTGTGGATATCAAGGCGGGAGATAACTGGCTTGAGATGGAGAAGGTCACTTGAGGGTTGCATTCTTTTCCAGCGAAGTCGCTCCCTTTGCCAAAACGGGAGGGTTGGCCGATGTGGCGGGATCTCTCCCGATCGCGTTAGAAGAGAAAGGGGTTGAAGTGGCGGTGATCCTACCGGCGTATCACACCATTTCCGTCAAAGAAAATCCAACGACCATTGGGAAAAAGACACGTGTTTACTTTATCGAGCATCGCAGTTATTTTTCCCGCGAGGGGCTTTACGGGGACCGCTTCGGCGATTATTCGGATAATTTGGACAGGTTCAGTTATTTTTGCCGCCAGTCGCTGAAACTGTTAAAAGAAATTCAATTTAAACCGGATCTGGTCCATTGCCATGACTGGCAGACGGCTCTGATTCCCGTTTATCTGAAAACTTTATACGAAGCCGATCCGTTTTTCCAACGGACAAAGACGATCTTAACGATTCACAACATGGCTTATCAGGGGATTTTCCCGGGCGGAGAATTCTCAAAGATTGGGATCGGGTCAGAATGGTTCACGGTGGAAGGGTTGGAGTTCTTTGGAAAAGTGAATTTGCTGAAAGGGGGATTGGAGTTTGCCGACGCCGTGACCACGGTGAGCCCCACTTACGCGAGCGAAATTCAGTCCCCTGAATTCGGATGCGGATTAGACGATGTTTTGAAAGCTCGGAAGGGGCAGGTGACGGGGATTCTGAATGGTTTGGATGATCAGCAATGGAATTCGAAAAGAAATCCTAAAAAGACAGAGAATAAACTAAATTTACAGGAAAACGGAGAGCTTGGCGTTGATAAAGAAATTCCTTTAATCGGTATGGTCTCACGGCTGGCGGACCAAAAGGGGCTTGATCTGGTCGCGAAAATCATTGAGGATTTCTGCTCGAAATTAGGGCAGTTTGTCCTTTTGGGGACTGGTGATCTTATGTATCACAGGGTTTTCGAAAAAATTCAGAAGAAATTCGATAAAACCGCCGCGGTTTATTTAAAATTCGACGCGGCATTGGCCCAAAAAATTTACGCGGGAGCCGATTTCTTTTTGATGCCTTCCCGCTATGAACCTTGCGGTTTGGGGCAGATGATCGCCCTGCGGCACGGAACGATTCCCATTGTCCGCAAAACCGGAGGACTGGCCGACACCGTGAAAGATTGCGACCAGACGCCGGACGGAAACGGTTTCGTGTTTGAGGAATATTCTTCAAAAGCGCTGTATCAGGCGGTGGAGAGGGGAATCAAAGCGTTTCAGGACAAGCAGAGATGGCAGCGATTAATCCAAAGGGCCATAAGGTGTGATTTTTCGTGGGAGGCATCAGCGAAGGAATACGTGAAATTATATAAAGGGCTTGCAGGAGTTATCACAAAATGATCATCGGTATCACTGGGGGTTTTTCAAGCGGGAAAAGTACCGTGGCCGGTTTTCTGGCTGAACGGGGAGCGGCGGTCCTGGACGCGGATACGATGGCCCATCAGGCGGCGGAACCGATGGGAGACTGTTATCGGGCGATTATTAAACTGTTTGGAGATTCCATCCTCGGGGAGGGGCGGCGGATTGACCGTCAGCTCCTGGGCAAAATCGTATTCGCCGATTTTAAAAAACTGCGGCGGCTCAATCAAATCATTCATCCTTACGTGAAACGAAAATTCAAGGAAGCGGCGGTAAGGATTTTAAGGGAAAATCCGCGGTCACTGATCGTTTTCGACGTGCCCCTTTTAGTCGAAAGCGGAATGATGGGTGACGTGGATTGGATGGTTGTCATCACAACAACTGTTAAAAAACAAATTGAAAGGGCAATGGAACGTTTTGGCCTTGCCGAGCGAGAGGCATTGCGAAGGATTCAAGCGCAGCTCCCCTTGCGAGAGAAAGCTAGACGGGCTGATTTTGTCATTTCAACATCGGGGACTCTCGATGAAACAAAGGAACAGGTGGAGAAGCTATGCCAGAAACTAAATCAATAGGAGGAGAAACACACATGGAAATCGCCAACCTTAAAGAGATGAAAATCTCCGAACTCAACAAGCTCGCCAAGGAACTGAACGTGAACGGCGCGGCCGGCCTGAAGAAACAAGATTTGATTTTCAAAATCCTTCAGGCGCAGGCCGAGAAGAACGGGCTTGTTTTCGGGGAGGGAGTCCTGGAAATCCTGCCCGACGGTTTTGGTTTTCTGCGTTCTCCCAATTACAACTATCTTCCCTCGCCGGATGATATCTATGTTTCTCCGTCTCAAATCCGCAAGTTTGATCTGCGGACGGGAGACACCGTCAGCGGGCAGGTTCGCCCTCCCAAGGAAGGGGAGCGTTATTTCGCCCTTTTAAAGGTGGAAGCGGTCAACTACGAAAACCCTGAAGACGCGAAGGAGAAAGTCCTTTTCGACAACCTGACGCCGATTTATCCCAACCAGAAGTTCCAGTTGGAAACAAGCCCAGATGAAATTTCGATGAGGGTGATGGATTTATTGACTCCCATTGGAATGGGGCAGAGAGCGTTGATCGTGGCTCCTCCGTACAGCGGCAAAACGGTCCTTTTGCAGAAGATCGCCAACAGTATTACAACGAATCATCCTGAGGTTATTTTAATCGTGCTCTTGATTGATGAGCGGCCTGAGGAAGTAACCGATATGCAGCGTTCCGTCAAGGGAGAAGTGATCAGTTCCACTTTTGACGAGCCGCCGGAAAGGCACGTCCAAGTCGCCGAGATTGTCTTGGAGAAAGCGCGAAGACTTGTCGAGCACAAAAAGCACGTGGTCGTCCTCTTAGACAGCATTACTCGTCTCGCGAGAGCGTATAATACGGTGATTCCGCACAGCGGAAAAATCCTCTCGGGAGGCGTTGACGCCAACGCCCTGCAGAAACCGAAGCGTTTTTTCGGGACGGCGCGCAATATCGAAGAGGGAGGAAGCATCACCATCATCGCGACGGCTCTGGTGGACACCGGCAGCCGGATGGACGAAGTGATCTTCGAAGAATTCAAGGGGACGGGTAACTGCGAGCTTCAACTCGACCGGAACCTGTTCCAGCGGCGGGTCTATCCGGCCATTGACGTGAAGCGTTCCAACACGCGCAAGGAAGAACTGCTCATCAAGAAACGGGAAGACTTGAACAAAGTCTGGGCGGTCAGGAAAGCGCTAAATGAACTTTCCAGCGTCGAAGCGATGGAACTGTTGATTGAACGGTTGTCGAAGGCCAAGACAAACGCCGAATTTTTGGCAACTATTAACCAGGGAACGTAAGGAGAAAGAGTAATGAAACCGAAAATCCATCCCAATTATGTTGAAGCGAGCGTCATCTGCGCCTGCGGGGAGACGTTTAAAACGCGCTCTACCAAGCCGATGATCCGCGTTGATGTTTGTTCGAAGTGCCATCCCCTCTTTACCGGGAAGGAAAAACTCGTGGATACCGAGGGAAGAGTCGAAAGGTTCCAGAAGAGGGCCGAAAAGGGGACCGCGGCCCGTGCGAAAAAAACCGTTGTGGCAGTTGTGGCAAAGAAAGAGAAAGAGAAAGAATAAAAATGGATGATTGAAAGACTGGCGCGGTTAGAAAAACGGTATCAGGAATTGGAGACACTGCTGGCAAGCCCAGAAGTGGCGTCGAACCCCGAGCAGTATCAAAAATACGCCAAAGAGCATTCCTCTCTGAGAGAGATCGTCGGAAAATTCCAGGAATATCGGAAGACGGAAGGGGAGATTCGTGATCTGGAAGAGATGCTCAAAAGGCGCGACCAGGAGCCGGACATCGCCTGCATGGCGGAGTCGGAATTAGAGGAAGTTCGCAAGAAGTATCAGGAGTATGAGGCGGCGCTGGAAGAGATACTGATCGGAGAAGATCCGGATTCCAACAAGGACGTCATCATGGAAATCCGCGCCGGCACCGGAGGGTTGGAAGCGTCTCTTTTCGCGGCGGAGTTATTCCGGATGTACAGCCGTTACGCTCCCTCACAGGGATGGAGGGTCGAAACCTTAACTACAAGCGTTTCGGAAGCGGGAGGATTTAAGGAAATTATTTGTTCGATCAGCGGTAACGGAGTTTACCGGAAGCTGAAATACGAAAGCGGCGTCCACCGCGTTCAGCGAGTTCCCATCACGGAGGCGTCGGGAAGAGTTCATACCTCCACGGTCACCGTCGCTGTTTTACCGGAAGCGGAAGAGGTAGATATCAAAATCGTCCCCGAAGATGTCCGGATTGATGTTTTTCGGTCTTCGGGGCCCGGCGGACAAAGTGTCAATACGACCGACTCCGCGGTTCGGTTGACTCATATCCCGACTGGACTGGTAGTGACCTGTCAGGATGAGAGGTCCCAGCTTAAAAACAAAAACAAAGCGTTTCGAGTTTTGCGGACCCGGTTGATGGACGCCGCGCGGCAAGAACAGGAGAAAAAAAAAGCGAGCCAGCGCCGGTCCCAGATCGGCACCGGAGACCGAAGTGAAAAAATCCGCACGTATAATTTTGCCGGTCGCCGAATCACAGATCACCGGATCGGGTTCAGTCTGCATAATCTCTCGGCGTATCTGGAAGGAGAAATGGAAGAGATGATCCAGGCGTTGCTGAAGATAGAAAAAGAAAAAAAATTAAAACAGAGATGAACTCACTGCGGCAGGTCATTCACCATGGAATTGAAATTCTGGATCGAGGCGGCAATCAAAGCGCCCGGACCGAGGTCGAACAGATTCTCATGCACCTGCTTGCCTGCTCGCGGATGGACCTCTATTTGGGAAAGGAATTATCGGATCGGTTGGATTACGGCGCTTTTGAACAATTGATCCTCCAGAGGGCGAAAAAAATCCCTCTACAATACCTTTTGGGAGAGAGCTATTTTTACTCCTGGCAATTCAAGGTCGGGCCGGGTGTTTTTATCCCTCGGCCGGAGACGGAAATCCTGGTGCAACAATGTGTTCGGTTATTCGAGACGGTAGGGGCGATGCAGGCCTCGCCCCTACACCTATTGGACCTAGGAACAGGAAGCGGCAACATTGCCATCGCGTTGACAAAGCTTCTATCCTATTGTAAAATAAGCGCTATTGAAATATCCTCCGTGGCTCTCGCGGCGGCAAGAGAAAACGCCCGCCGCCATGGGGTAGAAAATCAGCTTGAGTTTATTCAGGAGGATTGGAGTCAGTTCCTGCGCCGATCCCGTGATCGTGTGGATGGAATTATCGCCAATCCTCCTTATATTCCATCGGGTGAAATTCCACAATTGGATTTGGAAGTACGAATGGAATCCCGCCAGGCGCTTGACGGCGGCGCCGATGGATTAGGATGGATCCGGATTTTGTTGCGGGAAGCTGGGAACGTTCTTAAAGAAGAAGGGCGACTGGTGTTTGAAATGGGGAAAGGCCAGGGGGAAACGGTCAAAGGAATCGCCCGCCGCCAGGGATGGAAAGAGTTTGGAGTGGCCAACGATTTAAACGGAATTGAACGAGTCTTCTGGGCTAAGAAAAAAAAGGGGACAGGGTTCAGGGTACAGCGTGCAGGAAAACCTTTACTGAACGCTGACCGCTGTACGCTGAACGCTAGCAAAAATGGATCGTCTTGTCATTGAAGGGGGAAAACGGCTCAGCGGTGAAGTGGAAATCAGCGGAGCGAAGAACTCCACGCTCCCGATTTTAGCCGCGACACTCTTGGCGGATGAATCGTCCGTGATTGATGGTGTTCCTGATTTAGCGGATGTGAACACCATGATCAAGTTGTTAAGGACTCTTGGAGTTGAGGCGGAGCAAGAAAAATCTCTTTTGAAGGTAGCGGCCAAATCGCTCGTTCCGCTGGCGCCGTACGAATTAGTCAGCCAGATGAGGGCTTCGATTTGCGTGCTGGGCCCTCTGCTGGCGAAACTGGGAGAGGCAAAGGTGTCGCTTCCCGGTGGGTGCGTCATCGGCCCGCGGCCGATAGATTTGCATATCAAGGGACTGAAGGCGCTCGGAGCGGAAATTGAAATCGTCCACGGTTATATTGAAGCGAAAGTTCCACCGGGAAAAAGATTAAGAGGGGCCAAGATTCATTTAGGCGGGGCTTTTGGTTCTTCGGTTCTGGCGACGGCGAACGTCATCATGGCGGCGGCGCTGGCCGAGGGAGAAACGATCCTTGAAAATGCCGCGTGCGAGCCGGAAGTGGCCGACCTGGCGAATTTTCTTGTCCGGATGGGGGCCAATATCGAGGGACAAGGGACGCCGCTTATTAAAATACGCGGGGTAACCGCCCTTCACGGGGCAAGGCACACGATTATCCCTGACCGGATTGAGACAGGGACGTATATGATCGCCGCCGCGATTACCCGCGGCGAAGTTTTGATCAAAGGGGCTTACTGGGGACATGTCACGGCGGTGGCGGAAAAACTCCGGGAGATTGGAGTGGCCGTTGAAGATCGCCACGATGGAATCTACGTGAAAGCGGATCCAGACCAAACGCTTCGATCGGTAGATGTGACGGCGCTCCCGTATCCCGGTTTCCCGACCGACATGCAGGCGCAGATCACAGCGCTGTTAGCGGTGACCGAGGGGGTCAGTGTTGTTACCGAAAAAATTTATCCGGACCGGTTCATCCATGTTTCTGAACTTGCGCGGATGGGGGGGCAGGTGATTCCCGATCATGGCCGTGTCGTCATCAAAGGGGTGCCGCAGTTGACGGGGGCGCAGGTGATGGCGTCGGATCTACGGGCCAGCGCCGCGTTGGTTTTGGCCGGCTTAGTAGCGGAAGGCCGGACCACGATTTCAAGAGTTTATCACCTTGACCGGGGTTATGAGCGTCTGGAAGAAAAACTAACCCGGCTGGGAGCAAAGATCTGGCGGGAGTCGGATCGAATGAAGACACAACTTATGGAGCGAAGCAAACATAAATTGTATGTCTAAATTCGACCCTTGACATTGCCTTAAATTAACACACCAGCAATGTCAAGGGTTTATAATTCGCACAGCAAGTTACGTTTACTTCGTTCCGTAACTTGCGTGCTCATTAAAGGAGCCACAAATGGCGGTTGCAATAAGACTCAAGCGTTTTGGCACCAAAAAAGACATCTGTTTTCGGATTGTTGTCTGCGACGAGCGAGTGCCCCGGGACGGGAAAGTGATCGAAGAGATCGGTTTTTACGATCCGGCCCCGAATCCCGCTCAGATCAGGGTCAATGCCGAACGGGCCAAGTATTGGGTGAGTGTCGGCGCCAAGGTGTCGGACACGGTGCGGAGCCTCTTAAAGAAAGCAAAAGCACAGGGGTCAGGGGTCAGGGGCCAGGGGCCAGAAGAACAAAAATAATTCTTCTGATTTCTGTACCCTGTACCCTGTACCCTGTATCCTGTTTATGCGCGTTGACATCATCACGCTCTTTCCCAAAATGTTCTCTGGGGTGCTGGGAGAATCGATACTAAAGAGGGCCCAGGCGAAAAAGATCGTTTCGTTTTCCGTTGTGGACCTCAGGGATTTTACGGCGGATAAACATCGTAAAGCCGACGATCGTCCGTTTGGCGGCGGCCCCGGAATGGTCATGAAGGCCGAGCCGATTTTTAAAGCGGTGGAAAATCTCAAACGGCGCGGCAGAAAGACAAGGGTCCTCTTAATGACTCCCCAGGGAAAGAAGTTTGAAGCTAGCTCTGCTAGAAAACTGGCGAAGCGGGAACATTTAATTTTTATCTGCGGGCATTACGAAGGTGTTGATGAACGGGTCAGGGAACTGGCCGATGAAGAGATTTCGATTGGGGATTACATATTGACCTGCGGCGAACTCCCGGCCATGGTGGTAGTTGACGCTGTCGTTCGGTTGATCCCCGGCGTTTTGGGAGACGAGGATTCCTCAAAATGGGAATCCTTTCATAACGGTTTACTGGAATACCCGCAATACACAAGGCCCTATGATTTTCGAGGAATGAAAGCCCCTAAAATTCTTCTCTCTGGAAATCATAAAGCCGTGGAACAATGGCGGCGGGAACAAGCGCTGACAAGAACGAAAAAGAGACGGCCAGACTTATTAAAAGGGTCAAGGGGCAAGTAGCAAGGGTCAAGGGAGAATGAGAGGAGTATCATGGATAAGATCAAGTTAGTAGAACAAGAATTTATGAAAAAAGAGAAAACCGATTTTAATGTCGGTGATACGGTACGAGTTTTTGTCAAAATCGCCGAGGAAGGGGACAAAACCCGGCTTCAGGCGTTTGAGGGAATTGTCATCGCTCGCAAGGGATCTGGAATCCGTCAGACGTTCACGGTGAGAAGAATTTCTTTTGGAGAAGGAGTCGAGCGTATATTCCCGATTCATTCTCCCTGGGTTGACCACATTACGGTCACCAAGCGAGGCAAGGTTCGACGGGCAAAACTTTACTACATGAGGAAACGAATCGGTAAAGAGGCGGTCAGAATTGACCCGGCCGGTGAACTCAAGCAAGAGGAAAAGAACCCAGAGTCAGAGAAAACCGAAAAAACGGAAAAAGCAGAAAAAGTAGAACAGACAGTGCCGACAACAGCTACTTCTTAAGGTTTCCTGATGCTGACCTACGAGCTGGAAGCGCAGATTCGTGGTTTCGGCCGGATTGCTGGGGTGGATGAAGCGGGACGAGGCCCCTTGGCAGGACCTGTCGTGGCAGCCGCTGTTATCCTCAAAGAAACATCCTTTAAAAGCCGCGTTGACGATTCCAAGAAACTGACCGACGAACTCCGAAGGGTTGCTTTCCCGGAAATCTTCCAAAAAGGGGACGTCGGCATCGGGATTATCGCCCCGGAAACGATTGATCAAGTTAATATTTTAGAAGCGACCCTGCTGGCGATGCGGGAAGCGATTGATAATCTTTCCGATTCTCCAGATTATGTTCTTGTGGACGGCCTGCAATTCCCGAATCTCGTCAAAAATAAATCTATCCAGGTCGGAGTTGTTAAGGGAGATCAGAAATCACTCTCAATCGCCTGCGCTTCCATCGTGGCTAAAGTCACTCGGGATAATTTGATGATCGAGCTGGACCGCCAATACCCGCAGTACGGTTTTGCCAAGCATAAAGGTTATGGCACCAAAGAGCATTTAGAGGCGATTAACAGGCACGGCTTGTCGCTGATTCACCGGAAAACATTTGTTAATCCAGAGTATCTAATTTGTCATTCCGAGCGAAGCCTCGCCAGAGGCGGGCGAAGTCGAGGAATCTCATGTTCTGGAAACGTGAAGCCGGCAACGAGGGCGAAGAGCTTGCAGTTCAGTTTTTGAAGAGAAAAAAGTTAAAGATTATCGAACGTTCCTACCGGGTCAAGGCCGGCGAGATTGACGTCATCGCCAAAGACCGAGAGACTTATTGCTTCATCGAAGTCAAATCCCGCGCAAGCCGCAAATTCGGCAAGGCGATCGAAGCCGTGGACCACAAAAAGAAAACACGAATCACCCGGGCCGCTTTATGGTATCTTCAGTCGAAACACTTAACAGAAAGTCCTTGCCGGTTTGACGTCGTGGCAATTCAATACCCGGAAGACGGACATCCTCCTGAGATTCAATGGATCCAAAACGCGTTTGAGATGGACGAAAGGTATAGGTATTAGTAAGAGAGGAGGAGAGTGACTTTCGAAAAGACGCGGTCTCGTGCTCTCGCACTTCGCCGCTCGGCTCTCGGAACAGACCCGTCCTTCGTTAGGCGTTTATTTTGAACAAATAGGAAAACTCGGACGGGTGCCCCTGTTCCTCCGAGACGCTTTTCTCAAGTCACTCTCCTCCTCATCCATGGTGTCATTCTGAGCGAAGCCTCGCCAGAGGCGGGCGAAGTCGAAGAATCTCGTTTTTAGATTAGGAAACTGCCTATCTTCAATTTCCTTGATTCTTGCTGTGAGGAGGAATGGGTGATAGCGTATCAAGGATTGTTGCCAGGAGAGGAAACGAATACGGATTTGCAGGGGCGGTTATGGGAAGTAATGTATCAGTTCACTCGAAGTCAGGGGCATCGCGAAACGAAGGAATATCTTGTGGAACTAACTGCGCTGTAGTACATTTCTCATTTAGTTTCTGCACGGAAACGATTTTTTGGCATCAAGAGGGGGATAGGGTGGGA
>CAYJQR010000030.1:0-20556 GCA_964372345.1 uncultured Planctomycetia bacterium
GAAGGGGTCATTTCACGTGCTATTAAAAGGGGACATTTCATTAGCTTACTACAACTGGAAGATTTGTGTCTTGACACATTTGATGAAATGTGGTATTCTTTGTTGAGTGGGAGGAAGCGTCTATGAAAACAGATATCCGCAGACGAGAGAGACTGAGTATTGACGTGCTTGCGCAGGAACACCGCCAGATCAAGGCCTGCGCCGCTCTTCATGGGATGACGATTCGTCAGTATATTCTTGAATCGGTCCAGGAACGCTTGCAGCAGGAGTCTGAGAAAAAGATATTATCCGATTTGAGCGGTCATTTAGATCAAGACCCGGTTTTAAGAGAATTATGGAACAACGAAGAAGATGCCGAATATGACAAGCTTTAGACAGGGGGATGTTGTCTTGGTTGATTTTGGATTCTCCGAGGGGACAGGATCTAAGAAGCGACCGGTGGTTATCATGAGTGATGAGCAATACCACAAAAGTCGTCAGGAGATTATTGCGATCGCGATCACAAGTAACACACAACGTATCCTATTGGGTGATACCAAGATCACTCATTGGAAAGAAGCAGGGCTAATACATCCTTCAGTAGTTACGGGAATTATTCGTACGATCAAAACAACCTTGGTTCTTAAAAAACTCGGAATACTATCGAACCAGGACCTACAGAAGGCGCAGGAAAACCTTCAACAAATATTCGAATTCTAGTCCTGCCGGCGTGATGGTATCCAATGAAGAAGTTCTCGTGGATATTGTGAAAAAGAGAGGAATAGATTCACTGAATAAAACCCTTATGGAATCTATTCACCGCATTGTCATCGTCTACAAAGAAAGTACCTACAGCCGATATTTCAAAGGAAGAGAGCCCAAAGGTGAAATTCGCTTACTGAAAGAGCTTCACGAGAAGCATTTCTGCATGGTGGAGAAGGCAATCTCTTTTTTTCGCACAGAAGGGATTGAGGTTATTCCGCTAAAGCGCGCAAGGTTAAAATCAATCGGTCATGCTGATTTGATGATCACGATTGGGGGGGATGGGACATTTCTCGACACGGCCCATTTTGTGAAGGATATCCCGATGTGGGGGATTAATTCGACCCCGACGCATAGCGCCGGGTTTTTGATGTCGGCGACGCCGCGGGATTTCGAGAAAAAATGGGAGTTACTGCGACAAGGAAAACTGCCAGTGCTGAATCTGCAACGGCTCGAAGTATCCATTAACGGCCGCCCTCTGCCGGAACTGGTTTTGAATGATCTTTTACTGGCGCATGTCAATCCAGCGGCAGTTTCTCGCTACCAACTTCAAATCGGCAACAAAGAAGAAGAACAGAAGAGCTCCGGTGTTTGGATCGCGACGGCAACCGGTTCCACAGCCGCGATACGCTCAGCCGGCGGGAAGGTTCTTCCTGTAGAGTCAAAACAGATTCAGTATTGGGTTCGGGAACCTTATCACGGACGAAAAAATCGGTACTGGTTAACGCGCGGCATAATGACTTCGAAAACTGCCATTAGATTTATTTCCCGGATGCAGAAAGCGGCCTGCTATCTCGATGGGCCGAGGGTGAGTTATCCGATTCGATATGGGGATCGAGTCGAGGTAAAATCAGCCAGCCAGCCGCTGCAGGTTATTGGGCCGATTCGATGAAAACCATCACCGCCGCCATTGCCATTATCGAAAAGGAAGGCCAATACCTGATCGCCCAGCGAAAGCCGGATGATTACTTGGGGCTTTACTGGGAGTTCCCAGGCGGCAAATGCGAAGATGGGGAAACGCTCGAAGAGTGCGTGGTTCGTGAAATTAAGGAAGAATTGGGAATTACAATTCAAATACACGGGAAGGGCGAGATCCTAGAGGCGCGAACGCCTCATCGCCGGGTTTTTCTTCATTCTTTTTATTGCTCTCATCTGGATGGCACGCCGCGAGCGTTAGAGTGCCATGATTTTCGCTGGGTGAAAGCGCGTCAACTGCCTGAGTATCCATTCCCTCCCGCCAATCAAAGACTGATTCGATCGTTGATCGGGAAAGAGAAAGATCGCTCTGTGTAGGGGCGGGTTTGAAACCCGCCCCTACAGATGCCATATGAATCAAATTTTGCTGATTCCGGAACATCTCTTCCAATTCCCGAAGCTGTTGTGCCGGAGTCTGACCGGCCTCTTCAGTGCTGGATTCTTCCTGAATCCAGACGCCGTCGCGGTATTCCATCGGTGGAAGCGCCTGCGCGGTCCCCTGCGGAGAGATCATCGGCGCTTCTGCCGCCGCCAGCATAATCCGCCAGGCGTTCGACGGCCCTTTCTTTCTAGGAACGGCATTGGTATTTTCCTTGGAATTCGCTTCTTCATTATCCTCCTGATCATTGGCTCGCTCATTCATTAAGAGCACGGGATCGAGCGGATTCGAATACCGGGTCTCTCCATTGGGTTGAATCGCTGCCGCGGGGTTTTGGCTTTTCAACAAAGTATCATCGGCCGCGGCTAAAAGGGTTTCATTGCGCAATTTTTCCTGTTGAAGTTCGTCTTGGTTTTGGGCGCGATCTTGAGTAGATCCTTGAATTTCTTTCTTAAGTTCCTTGCGGGCTTTTGCTGATTGCGTTGTGCGACTTCTTTCCGCGAGATTTCGTTTGGCCATCTCCTTTTTGGCTTCTTTTGCTTTCTGTTTGGCTTGGTCGGCCCGGAGATGAACCGGAAGTTTCTCATAATCGGACGCTAAGATGGGGGTTGCCCCATCGGCCCGCCCCACAAGGAGAGGGCCGGCTCCCCCGAGAGTAACCCCCATCACACCGATCAACATCAGAATCTTCAGTCTTGCCATTTTTATCGCCCCTGTCCGCCTCTATGGCGAACCCTGCAAGACCGAAGTGAAGGCGATCAAAACAAAAACGCCAGAGCCCTCTTTTCGGATTCTGGCGCTTGGTCACTGGATTCTGTGACTTGCCCTCTTTCTTCGGTAGCTCAGCCGCCTGAACTTTGACGTTCAGACCCGTTTGCTTTGCGCCCCCGCCTCACGACGGGTTTGCCTTTATCGAAAAGAGTCGTTTCAAACTTCACTATAAAGTATACCTGACAATTCGCGAATTTCAAGCCCGCGCTGATAAAATTTAACCCTTTATATTATATGTAGTTACATATAATTCCTTTCTTTCCATTGAATTTTCCAGTCGGATATGTTTAAATAGGTGTGGGAATGAAGAAAAATCAGCAATGAGTTGAAAATTTTAAAGGGGAGGTTACAAAGACATGGGTGATTTCTACAGCAATTTCCAGATTCTCATTCGGTGGCTGCATGTGATCGCGGGGATTACATGGATTGGCCATCTTTACTTCTTTAATTTCGTCAATGGCCCTTTACAAGCGGCGCTGGATGACGCGACGAAGAAAACAGTCAATCCGCAATTAATGCCTCGGGCCCTGTGGTGGTTCCGGTGGGGAGCGATGGTGACTTTTATCGCTGGTTTGATTCTTTTCACTTTAACGTATATGTACACGCCGGGAGTAGGATTTGGCCCAACGAGTTTATTCATTGGCGCTGACGGGTTGACGACTCGCGCGCTCTGGATTCTGATGGGATCGTTGTTGGCTACCATTATGTGGTTCAACGTCTGGTTTATCATCTGGCCGGCCCAAAAGCGTTTATTGACGGGAAAAGTCCCGACGGCGGAAATTCCCGCGGTTCGTAAGCGGGCGGCACTCGTTTCCCGTATCAATACTTACTTGTCGGGGCCGATGCTCTTTGGAATGTTGGCGCCGGCGCACTATGGCGCGATGACACCCTTAGTGTTTGTGATCGCCATTGCCCTGGGGCTGTTTGCGATCAAGACAGCATATGGTCAATCGTTAAAGATCGGAAAGATTGCTTAGAATATTCCCGTGTCTGAAAAAGTCACCATTTTAGGTTCCGGCCCGGCTGGGTTGACCGCGGCAATTTACGCCTCAAGGGCGAATTTGTCCCCTCTGTTAGTTTCCGGCCGGGACGCCGGCGGCCAGTTGATGATCACGACCGACGTCGAAAACTACCCGGCGTTTCCAAAAGGAATCCTGGGGCCTGAGTTGATTCAATTAATGCGGGATCAGGCGGAGCGGTTTGGGACCCGGTTCTTGACCGGAAGTGTGACGTCAGTGGATCTCTCCAAACTTCCTTTCAATCTCAAAGTAGAAGATCAAGAAACTATCCAGACGGAAACCTTGATTATCGCGACCGGCGCCTCGGCCCAGCTTCTCGGCTTACCATCAGAAAAAGCGTTGATGGGGCACGGCGTTTCCGCGTGCGCGACCTGCGACGGGCCATTCTTTAAAGGAAAAGAAGTCGTTGTCGTGGGGGGAGGGGATACGGCGATGGAAGAAGCCACTTTCCTGACGAAGTTTTGCTCGAAAGTGACTGTCGTTCATCGCCGTGATCAGTTACGGGCGTCCAAGATTATGCAGGAACGGGCAAAACGAAATCCGAAGATTCAGTTTATCTGGAATAGCGCGGTTGCAGAGATACTGGATCCCAACCAACAAAAAGTTCGGGCGGTCATTCTGAAAGATGTCAATCGTGGGAAAAGCCAAGAGTTTAAATGCGAGGGAGTTTTTATGGCTATTGGCCACAAACCCAATACGGAACTCTTTGAAGGAAAACTCGAAATGAAAAAGGGATATATCGTTACCCAAGGGCAGACGACTTACACCAGTGTTACAGGAGTATTTGCTTGCGGTGATGTGCAAGATCACCGATACCGGCAGGCCATTACCGCCGCCGGGAGTGGCTGTATGGCGGCGATTGACGCGGAGCGGTTTTTAGAAGAACAATAAAGGCCGCACATCGCACTTAGTACTTCGCACATCGTGGTTGGTGTGTCAAGGAAGAACGTGAACGACGAAGTACGAGAATATATGAACTGGTTCGATACGGAAGAAATCGCCGAACAACTGGATCAAACCTATCCCGATATAGACCCGATGGATTTGTCGCCGGTTCATCTGGAACGAATGATCGTGGAGCTTCCCGATTTTCACGCGAAGAACGCCTCCGCGGATCAGACGGTTTTATTAAAGATCCAGAAAGAGTGGAACAGGATTCGACAGTGATAAGCGCTTTGATCTTTGACTTAGACGGGACCTTAATTGACTCCAGGGAAGATATCGCCGACGCCGCCAACTTCGCGCTGGAGAAGTTGGGCGCGCCGGCAGTCCCCTCACCCTTGGTGTGGCGTCACATCGGCGGGGGGATTCGATCTCTCTTAGGGGGGATTCTTAAAACCGAGGACGCGGCAGTCATCAAGAAGGCGGTGGAGTGTTTCCGTGAATATTATTCGGCGCATTGTCTTGACAAAACCATTCTCTATCCGGGAGTGACGGAAGTTTTGGCGTATTACGACGGGCGAAAAAAAAGAATGGCCGTTGTGACGAACAAAGATCAGGAATTCACCCATAAGATTCTGGCCGGGCTGGGAGTGGAGAAGTACTTCCAGTCCAGGATCGGCGCCAGGGAGGGGGATAGAAAGAAACCCCACCCGGATTTACTGCACAGGGCGCTGGAGGAACTGAAAAGCGATCCGGCGCGGACGGTGATCATCGGCGATTCGCCGGCGGATATTGAAACGGGGCAAAAGGCGGGGACAAAAACCTGCGGAGTCGGTTACGGGATCGGCGAACCGGAAAAAATCCGGAAAGCAAAGCCCGATTTTTGGGTGGAGAATCCCGCTGAGTTAATAGGGTTATTTTAATAAGGAGAGAGCCATGAACATGACGCAAAGACGATGGAGTGCTGTTTTGAGTATTGTTCTGGTAGTCGCCTGCGCCGGATGCGGGGGCGCTCAAGGAATGATCCGTAAAGATTGGAAAACGCGCTCAGTGAACGAAATCCCCCGAAATCAGCCCGCTCACGACGCCCCTCTGCCGGTCACCGTTGAGGACTTTGAATGCGCCCGCGATAAAACGCGCCTTGAAAAGTTGATCCTGAAACAACCCGGAAATAGTTACCGTGGAAGTGAAGAAGCGATCGCCTGGCGCTGCCCCAAAGAAAACGTTTATTGGGTCTTTTTCCAAAAAGGGGCCGGAGGGAGCTTGCAGATTCAGTGGTTCGGGCCGTTTGAGGTTCCGGTAACAAAAAGGAAACCAGTAACCAGTAACCAGTAACCAGGTTAGTTTTTTCTGGTTTCTGGACTCTGGTTTCTGGTTGCTTCATGACATGCCCAAGGAACGCATTCTCATCGTCGAAGATGAATCCAACATCGCCCAAACAATCCGCTACAATCTGGAGAAAGAAGGATTTCATGTTCTGACCGCTTCAGACGGCGCCAAGGGACTAAAACTCGCCCAGATGGAACTCCCCTCCTTGATCCTCCTTGATTTGATGCTTCCGGAAATTGATGGATTAGAAGTTTGCAAACTTCTTAAGAGAGAGAATAAAACAAAACAAATCCCGGTCATTATTTTGACCGCGAAATCCCAGGAGACGGATAAAGTCGTCGGCCTTGAACTAGGGGCGGATGATTATCTGGCGAAACCATTCAGTATGCGCGAACTGATCGCCCGGGTGAAAGCGGTCTTGCGGAGAACTCAACCCGCTGAATCGGAACAGGAACTTCTGGCCTGCGGCGAACTTCAGGTGGACCTGGCGAGGCGAAAGATTCTGGCAAAGGGGAAAGAAATAGAATTGACCGCCAAGGAGTTTGATCTTCTCCGTATTCTGATGGAAGCAAAAGGGCGGGTCTTGGATCGAGAGGGACTTTTAGAGCGGGTTTGGGGGGTGGATCGTTCCATAGAGATTGAGACGCGGACTGTGGATGTCCACGTGGGACAACTCCGGAAAAAAGTGGGGCCGGCCGCCGCCAAGCGCTTAATCACCCTGAAGGGAGTCGGGTACCGATGGGATTGGGATTAGCTTTTTTGCGGAAGAGAGTCAACCTTCATACTCAACAGCAGAAAAAAGAAAAAGCCGAGCTTGAAAGGAAGCTGGAAACATTAGAGAGGGAGAAGCTTTTGGCTTTGGCTGTGCTGGAGAGCATGAGCGAAGCGGTCATCGCCGTGGATTCTTCAGGAAAAGTTTTGCTGGTGAACCAGGCGACGGAGAAACTGTTTGGGTTGGATCCAAATAAAGTGAAGGGGAAGAATTTTTTGGAGGCGGTACGGAATACCCACCTCAATGAAATCATTTTGAAAGCCCTTGAGCAGGCAAAAATTCAATCGGAAGAAATGGAGATGGTCACTCCGATCGCACGATTTTTCAGGATTCAGGCGGCTCCGCTGGTTCAGCAGGGGAGAACAATCGGAGTGATCGCGGTCCTTCACGACGTAACACAATTAAAACAACTGGAACAGATGCGCAAGGAATTCGTCGCTAACGCCTCGCATGAATTAAAGACGCCGCTCACCTCCATTCAGAGCGCCGTGGAGACATTGCTGGCCGGGGCGATGGAGGATCCCGGCCATCACCGGCAATTCTTGCGGTGTATCGAGGAGGACGCCGGACGGCTTCGGCGGCTCATTGAGGATATGCTTCAGCTTTCCCGGATTGAATCCAGGGAAGCCGCCCTCCAGAAACAAAAGGTCCGGGCGGGCGATTTCTTACAGGAAGTCATCGGGGTTTTCAAAAAAAATCTCCAGGAAAAAAATATTTCTCTGGAATCCGAGTGGCAGGAGCAGACTCTGATCGCCGACCCAGAGCAGTTGCGCCGGGCGATTGAGAACCTGATGGATAACGCGGTCAAGTACAACAAACCAAACGGAAAAATATGGGTCCGCACCAAAAAAGAAGGGAATGCTGTCCGGATTGAAGTTGAGGATACCGGTATTGGCATTCCTCAAGGATCTCTCCCGCGGGTTTTTGAACGGTTTTATCGGGTGGACCGGGCAAGGTCCCGCGAATTAGGAGGGACCGGTCTTGGCCTTTCCATCGTCAAGCACATTGCCGAACGACACGGCGGCCGGGTTGAGGTCACTAGTCAACTCGGCAAAGGGAGTTGTTTCACGCTGTGGCTGCCTGTTTGTTAATGGGGGACAGTATACAGGCGCTTTTCCTTACACAAACCTTACAATTCGTTCATACCCCGCTTACATTTCTGTCATAAACTATTCACAAAAGAAGAAGGAGGGATGTCTATGCGTTCCCTGACAAGAAAAATGGGGGCTTGGATTTTTTTCATCTCTTTATTAGGAATTAGCTCTCTTTGGGCTCAGCAGGAGGGATCCCTGCAGATCAAGGGATCCGATACCATGGTGAATCTTGGCCAGGCGTGGGCGGAGGTGTTTATGCAGAAATATCCTGAGAGCAGTGCGGCGATCACCGGTGGCGGATCCGGAACAGGGATCGCCGCTATTCTAAACGGGACGTGTGATATTGCCCAGTCTTCACGAGAGGTAAAACAAAAAGAACTGGACGAAGCGAAGAAGCAGGGGTTTGAAATTGTCCAGATTCAAGCGGGAATTGACGCTTTAGCCGTCGTGGTGAGCCCTGCAAATCCGGTGGGCCAGCTGACGATTGCCCAATTATCCGATATTTTTACCGGCAAAATCACCGACTGGAGTCAGGCAGGGGGACAAAAGGGGGCTATTCTGGTTCTCTCACGCGAGAGAAATTCAGGGACGCATGTTTATTTCTTAGAACATGTGGTTCGCCGGGGGAACGCCGGCGGTCCTGAAGAGTTCGCCCCTTTCGTTTTGATGATGCCTTCTTCGCAGGCGATTATCGAGGAAGTAGCGCAAAATTCCAACGCGATCGGCTATGCCGGCATGGGCTACGTCAATGAGAAAGTCAAAGCGGTTGCCGTGGCGAAAGATGAGAAGAGCCCATTTGTTTTGCCGCAGTTAGAGTCGGCCAAAAAGGGGCAATACCCAGTCGCTCGTCCGTTGTGGTTATTGACTCGCGGCCAGCCGCAGGGATGGGTGAAGACGTTTGTTGATTTTGTGTTAAGCGATGAAGGACAGAAGATCGTCCAGCAGATGGATTTTGTGCCGCTAAAATGAAACGTTACTCCGAGTGGTTCATCGAGCGATGGATCTGGGCAAACGGCATTTTTTCCATTGCCGCCGTGGGGCTCATTTTCTTTTTTCTCACTAAAGAAGGGATGAACCTTTTTCGAACTTATCCCTTCACCGAATTTATCGCGGGCAAGCAATGGTATCCTATTTCAGAACCTCCCAAGTTTGGAATCCTTCCGTTGCTTCTCGGCTCCTTTTGGGTGACTTTTGGAGCGGCGATCATCGCGGTCCCTCTCGGCGTTGCTAGCGCGGTCTTCATCGCGGAAGTCGCCCGCGGCTGGCTGAAGGAATTCCTTAAGGCGGGTGTGGAAGCCCTTGCGGCGATTCCGAGCATTGTTTTAGGTTTTGTCGGGCTTGTGACCTTAGTGCCGATGGTGAAACAATCCTTTCATCTTCCGACAGGACTCACGGCTCTTTCGGGTTCGATCATGCTGGCTTTCATGGCGATGCCGACCGTGGTGAGTATCATTGAGGATGCCTTGACCGCGGTTCCGCAAACGTACCGGTATGGTTCGATCGCGATGGGAGCGACGCGGTGGCAGACGATCTATCGGGTGACTGTCCCGGCCGCGTCGTCGGGAATCGCCGCCGGCGTCATGCTCGGAATCGGCAGGGTGATCGGTGAAACTATGGCGGTGATGATGATCACCGGAAACGCCGCGGTCATTCCCCGCACGCTGTTACAGCCGGTCCGAACGATGACCGCGACCATCGCCGCTGAAATGGGGGAGACTGTCCGTGGCAGTGAACATTATTTTTCTCTTTTTGCGATTGGATTGGTTCTTTTCGTCATTACGTTTTTCATTAATTTGACAGCTGACTTTTTTCTACACAGGAAGAAATAATGTCTTTACGAGATACGAACGACGAACGACGAACGACGGTATTTTTGTGGAATGCCAAAACCAGTGAACGAATCGCTTTCTCGCTTTTATTTCTGGCGACGCTGGTGATTTTTGCCCCCATTCTGATGGTCCTTTTTGTCCTGGTCGAAAAAGGACTCCCGGAAATCCGCTGGGAATTTCTAACCCAGATGCCCCGGATGGGAATGAGAGAAGGAGGGATTTTCCCCGCGATTATCGGGACTCTTTATCTGGTGGGCGGGACGGTCATTGCCGCTTTGCCGGTAGGAATCGCGACGGCTATTTATTTGAGTGAATATGCCAAGGAGAGCCGGTTAAAGCGGCTCGTCGAAATCGCGATCGTCAATTTAGCGGGAGTCCCCTCCGTGGTGTACGGATTGTTCGGGCTGGGGCTTTTTGTTCTGTTTCTGAAGTTTGGCTCGTCGATTTTAGCGGGGGCGTTGACGCTGGCGATTATGTCTCTCCCCGTGATCATTACTGCGGCCCGCGAGGCTCTCTCGTCAGTGCCGCACAGTTTCCGCGAAGCGAGTCTCGCTCTGGGAGCGACGCGGTGGCAGACGATTAAACACGCGGTGCTGCCTCACGCTCTGCCGGGAATTCTCACCGGAGTTGTTCTAACGATTGCCCGCGCCGCCGGAGAGACCGCGCCGATTTTATTTACCGTCGCCGCTTTCTATCTCCCAAGGTTGCCAAAATCGGTCTTTGATCAATGCATGGCGCTGCCGTATCATCTTTATGTGATCACCACACAAGTCCCCAACGTCCGGATCTCTTTACAGTACGGGACCGCGCTAGTGTTGGTGGGGCTGGTTTTAGGAATTAACTTAGTTGCCGTTTTGATTCGGGCCAATATCAGGAGCAAGAAAAAATGGTGAAAGAACAGGGTACAGGATACAGGGTTCAGGGTTCAGAGACTGACAACGGCATAAAAATTCAAGTAGAGAATTTGAATGTCTATTTTGGAGCAATTCACGCGCTGAAGGGAATTTCGCTGGAGGTTTACAAAAATGAGATCCTGGGGGCGATTGGGCCGGCGAATAGCGGGAAGACAACTTTTTTACGGTGTTTAAACCGAATGAATGATCTGCAGGCGAGTTTCCGTCTAGAGGGGAAAGTATTGCTGGATGGGGAAAACATTTATGACTCCCAGATGGATGTTCCTCAGTTAAGAAAAAGAATCGGTGTTGTTTTTGCCACTCCCAATCCGCTGCCGATGAGTGTCTTTGAGAATATCGCTTACGGTCCGCGTCGTCTCGGGACGGGGAGGCGGTCTCTTTTGGAAGAGATCGTCGAGAAGAGTCTTAGGAAAGCGGCGCTGTGGGAAGAGGTCAAAGACCGTCTCAAAGATTCAGCGCTGAAACTTTCCGGCGGACAGCAGCAGCGGCTCTGTCTGGCGCGGGCTCTGGCGGTTGAACCTGAGGTGATCCTGTATGACGAACCCTGTTCGGGGCTGGATCCGATTTCGACCGCAAAAATCGAAGAGACGATGTTTGAACTGCAAAAAGATTATACGCAGATACTCGTCACCAACAACACCAAGCAGGCGGCGCGGGTGAGTGAGCGGACGGCCTTCTTTTTAATGGGAGAATTGGTGGAGATCGGCTCAACGGACAAGATTTTCACCGCGCCGGAGGATCAGAGGACCGAGGATTATGTGACGGGGAGGTTTGGATAAAATGACAAATGACAAAATCCTCTACCGTCGTACGTGGTAAGTCGTACGTCGTAAGTGGTACGTCGTACGACTTATGACTTACGACTGTCATTTGTGCTTTGTCATTTGGAGTTTATCTATGATGGAATCAAAGATTTTAATTAATCACCTCAATCTCTTCTACGGTTCTTTTCAGGCGCTAAAGAACGTCTCTATGCAGATCAAAACCAATCAGGTGACAGCAATCATCGGCCCTTCCGGCTGCGGGAAATCAACCTTGCTCCGGTGCGTCAATCGGATGAATGAAGTCATGACCGATGTCAAGACTGAAGGGAGCATTGAGATCGGCGGCCAAGATATTTTAGCCAAGGATGTTGATCTCCGTGAGCTTCGCCGGAAAGTCGGCATGGTTTTCCAGCGCCCGAATCCGTTTCCTCTTTCCATATTTGACAACGTTGCTTACGGGCCGTGGGTGCATCGGGTTCGAGACAAGAAAGAACTTCAACGGCAGGTCGAAAAGAGTTTACGCGCGGTGGGATTATGGGAAGCGCTCAAGGATTGCCTGACCTCCCCGGCGCTGAAACTCTCCGGCGAACAACAGCAACGGCTCTGTATCGCGCGGCTGGTGGCGGCCCAGTCGGAAATCCTCCTCATGGACGAGCCTTGTTCGGCCCTGGATCCGATTGCCACCGCCAAAGTAGAGGAATTGACTTATGAACTGAAGAAGGAGTACACTATTGTCATCGTCACCCATAATATGCAGCAGGCGGCCCGGATCTCGGACGAAACCGGGTTCATGCTCTTGGGGGAGCTGGTCGAGTTTGGTCCGACGGACCATCTCTTCACGGCGCCGCAAGATCAGAGGACGGAGGAATATATCACAGGGAGGTATGGATGAGGGTACCCTGTACCCTGTACCCTGAAACCGGAGGTTTCGATGGAACGCCACTTTGACGCTGAATTAGGACAGTTGAAAGAAAAACTATTAAAAATGGCCGGCATGGTCGAGGAGGCAGTCAGTCTTTCAATCAAAGCATTAGTGGATCGGAATGAATCGCTGGCTCAAAAGATTATCAAGGAAGACCAGCAGATCAATCAGATGGAGATTGACATTGACGAACAGGCGTTCAAACTCCTGGCCCTTCATCAGCCGACCGCGGTGGATCTCCGGTTCATTATTATGGCGCTGCGGATTAATACCGACTTAGAGCGAATGGGAGATTTGTCTGTTAATATAGCCGAACGGACCCTTGACCTGCTCAAGGAACCACTGTTGAAACCGCTCATTGATATTCCCCGCATGGCAACCATGGCGCAAAAAATGGTCAAGGACAGTTTGGATGCCTTCGTCAACAAAGATCCTGAATTGGCCCGCAGTGTCTGTAAGCGCGACGATGAAGTAGATGACTTAAACGTCCAGATCTTCCGCGAGCTTCTGACCTACATGAGCGAGGATCCTCATGCGATCAAACGGGCGATTGACCTGATCCTCGTCGCCAAGCACCTGGAGCGAATCGCCGACCACGCCACCAACATCGGTGAAGACGTCGTCTATCTCGTCAAAGGGAAATCCATCAAGCACCGGGTCTATGAGAAAACAGAACAATAATCCTGTTCAGTTTGACAGAAGGAATGTCCTCAGCTATACTGAAGGAGTGGGAAATAGGGAAGGAGGGAAATTAGATGATTACGACTAAAGTGAGCGATAAGTATAGAGTGACGCTTCCTTCTTACCGATGGACCTTTGAGTTAATCAAAAGCGGGGTCCGTCTTCGCCATAGCGGGACACATGATATTCTGAGAGAGGAATAAACCCGCAGTGCCGGGCACTTTTAGCGATACACATCCTTACGCGGGTCGATTTTTAAAATGACAATGTTCTTATCTTTTGGCAAAACATCGTAGAGAATGCGATAAGTTCCTGCACGCACTCGGAAACAGTCAAATTTCCCCAGAAGTTTTTTGGAGCCGGCAGGGTAAGGGTCTTGCTTTAATTTTTCCAAAACTTCCTTCAAGCGCTCTTGCACCATAGAAGGAGCTGAGAGTAATTCTTTTTCGGCACGGCGGGGTAGGTAGAGGGTCCACATATCAAAACTTGCGCGTTTTTCCTTTTCGGTGCTCTTCTCTGGACTCTGCGACTTCTTTTGCCAGGATCTCGTCTTTCTCATCCAGGTGATCTTCCAGCTCACCCATGATCTCTTCATACATTTCAATCGGCAGGAAAGCGGCCACCGCCTGACCGCTCTTTGTGACCAGGCAATATCTTCCTTCTTGGCGCAAATTTTCCAACACCTCGGCGAAGTGGTTTCTAACTTCACTGGTAGGTATTACTTTAGGGCTCATATTTAAGCTCACCTCCAATACAAATTATAGCACATAGTTTAGTACAATCAAGTTTTTTTATTCCCCCAGATAGGCCTGTCTGACAGTCGGATTTTCCAGGAGTTCTTTCCCGCTGTCTTGGAGGGTGATTCTGCCGGTTTCCATGACACAGCCGTAGTGTGCGCAGGAGAGGGCCATCCAGGCGTTCTGTTCGACTAATAAAATCGTAGTCCCTTGCTCGTTGATTTCCCGGATTAAATTGAAAACCGTTTCGACCATTTTAGGGGCGAGGCCGAGACTTGGTTCGTCCAGTAGAAGAAGTTTCGGACGGGACATCAGCGCCCGCGCCATGGCGAGCATCTGTTGTTCCCCGCCGCTTAAGTTTCCCGCCAATTGGTGGAGGCGATCTTTTAGAATGGGGAAGAGCGTCAAGAGTTCTTGTCGTTGGAACTCGATTTCCTTTAAGTTCCTTTGAATGTAAGCCCCGAGATCCAGGTTTTCTTTCACGGTGAGGTGCTGGAAAACCCGTCTTCCCTCAGGGACATGGGTCATGCCGAGTCGAACAATTAATTCAGGGGGGAGTTTTTCGATCGGTTTTCCCTCCAGTGAAATCTCGCCGGCTGTTGATCGGACAATCCCGGAAAGGGTCATGAGGAGTGTGGTTTTGCCGGCGCCGTTAGCGCCGATCAGGGTGACGATTTTTCCTTGAGGGACTTCCAGGGTGATCCCTTTCAAAATTTCATTCTTCCCGTAGCCGGCGTGGAGATTAGTGACCTTTAACATAGGTTTTTTGATTTCGTTACTAATGTAGGGGCGGGGTTACCCCGCCCCTACTCAAGCATGGGGTTTGTATCCCTTTCCCAAATACGCCTCGATCACTTTCGGATTTTGCTGGATTTCCCGCGGAGGCCCTTCAGCGATCTTTTTTCCATAGTCGAGAACAATCACTTTATCCGAAATCGGCATCACGAACTTCATGTCATGTTCGATCAATAAAATCGTGATTCCCTGATCCCGGATTTGGCGAATCAATTGAATGAGGTTCTCCTTTTCGCTGGAGTTCATCCCGGCGGCCGGTTCATCGAGAAGGAGCAGTTTCGGCGAGCAAGCAAGCGCCCGCGCGATCTCTAATCGCCGCTGACGGCCGTAGGGGAGGTTGCGGGCGAGTTCTGTTTTTTGATCGGACAGGCCGCAAAATTCCAACAGCTCCAGCGCGTGTTTTTCGATTCTCTCTTCTTCCTTATCAACCCATCTGGAACCAACGAGAACATTCCAGAGGTTGGCCCGCGTCTTGGCGTGGGATCCGACCTTCACGTTTTCCAGCGCCGTCATATTTTTAAAAAGTCGGATCGTCTGGAAAGTTCGGGCAATGCCAATACGGGCGATCTGATGCGCTCTCAAACGAAGAATATCTTTTCGGTAATCTCCCAGGGCGATGTTTCCTTCCTGTGGGTGATCCACGCCGGTAATGCAGTTAAAAAGGGTCGTCTTGCCGGCTCCGTTAGGACCGATCAAACTGACGATTTTGCCACGCTCAATCGTCGCGCTGATCTTATCGAGCGCTACAATGCCGCCAAAGCGCCTGGTGACGTTCTGGATTTCTAGGAGAATGGGTGTCGTGGACATTAAAGCACATTTTAGCCACGAATCAACACGAATGAACACAAATAATAAGAATTGAATTCGTGTCCATTCGTGGCTAAAGATATATCTTTCAGTTTTTTTGCTTTGTTAATTCTTCCCGATGTTTAATATCTCCCATCAATCCCTGTGGACGAAAGAGCATCATCAGGATCAGGGCGAGTCCGAATAAAAACATCCGGTACATCTGAAAACCGCGGAGCATCTCCGGCAGTAATGTCACCACAAAAGCCCCCAAAATAGCGCCGCGGATACTTCCCAATCCTCCCAAAACGATCATGGCAAGAACCGTCACTGAAAGGATGAAATCAAAACTATCGGGAGAGATCGTCCCTTGCTTCGCGGCAAACAGGCACCCGGCGATCCCCGCGATTCCCGCGCCCAGGCCAAAGGCGAGGAGCTTAAAAAGGATCAAGTCCACCCCCATGCAGGAAGCGGCTAACTCGTCTTCTCGCATCGCCAGCCAGGCGCGGCCGATCCTGGAGTTTTCCAGCCGCGCCAGCGCCAGGGCCGTCAAAGCGCAAAGGATGACCAGAAGGTAATAATAAGGAACAGGATTGACGCCAAAAGAGATGATAGCGGGGAGGGAGGGATGCTTGATGCCGAGAAGCCCATTGGGGCCGCCGGTGATTTCATCAAGGTTATTCAAAGCGATTCTGACGATCTCTCCAAACCCTAATGTCACGATCGCCAGATAGTCTCCTGTCAGGCGGAGCGCCGGGAAGGCAAGTAAAACGCCAAAGATCGCGGCGGAGATCCCGCTGATGACCAAACCGGGCCAGAAGGAGACATGCCAATGGAGGTTGACCAGGGCGTAAGTGTAAGCGCCGATCGCGAAAAAAGCGGCGTAGCCCAGGTTCAAAAGCCCGGCAAAGCCGACAATCACGTTCAATCCCAGAGCGAGCAGGACAAAAATCCCGGTGGTCACTAAGAGGTCAATGTGATACATATTTTTGTTGAAAAGGGGAATAAGAGCAAAAAGGAGAATGGTGATGGATATCGCTAAGAATCGCGTTGTATTGTTCATTGTTTTATCATTGTTGTGTTAATGTAGTAGGGGCGATCCGACGGGTCGCCCCTACTCATACCTTCTTTACGACACGTTCCCCAAGTAAACCCGACGGCTTAAACAACAGTAGAAGAATCAAAACCACAAAAGCAAAAACGTTTTTCCATTCCGAAGAGAGGTATCCGGCCCCCAGTCCCTCCAGAAGTCCCAATAAGATGCCTCCCAGCATGGCACCCGGAATATTTCCGATGCCGCCAAGGACCGCTGCTGTGAAGGCCTTCAGCCCCGCCAGGTATCCGTCGTGGAAGTTAATGGTGCTGTAGTAAACGCCAAAGAGAACTCCTCCGATTCCCGCCAGCGCCGAACCAATCACAAAAGTGAGCGAGATGATCCGGTTCACCGGTATTCCCATTAAGCTTGCTGTGGGGCGGTCATCGGCCAGCGCTCTCATCGCTTTGCCCGTTTTGGTCTTTTGGATAAACAGATGCAGTCCGAACATCAAAAAGATTGAGACAAAATAAATCAGGATTTGCAAATGGGTCACCGTGACATTATGCCAGGAGAATCTCTTGATCGAGAAAAGAGAGGGAAAGCTTTTATCAAACGGCCCGTAAATGAGCATCACGGCGTTCTGCAGGACGAAAGAAATTCCAATCGCGGTGATCAATGGGGCCAGGCGCGGAGCGTCTCTTAATGGGCGATAGCCGAAGCGTTCGACGATAAAACCCAACAGCGCTGTTCCCGCCACAGCGGCGATGAAGACAAAAACCGGCTGATGGAATAGAAGAAGGGCGGTTAGTCCCAGATAAGCCCCCACCATGAAAACTTCCCCGTGGGCGAAATTGATCAACTGGATAATCCCGTAGACCATCGTATAACCCAGGGCGATCAAAGCATAAATCATTCCGATGGTGAGGCCGTTAATTAACTGTTGGAGGAGGATTTCGTACCAGGACATTAAGAGAAACGGACGTAGGATGTAGGACGTGGGACGAACGATTGATTTTTCGTCCTACGTCCCTCGTCCTACGTTCGTTATTTTCATGAAGCGGGGCCGACGTACTTGAGTTTTCCGTCTTCGACTTTGAAGACGCCGATAAACTGATTCAGGTTGTCACCCTTTTCATCAAAATTGGTAATCCCGGTGACCCCCTGGAAATCTTTAATCTGGCGCATCGCGTCAAGAATCGCTTGGCGATTATCGACGCCGGCTTTGCGAATCGCAGAGATCACGATGTTAGCCGCGTCGTAACCGTAGGCGCTCCACTGTCCAAGAGAGCCGAATTTCTTTTCATACGAGGTGACAAATTCCTGGGCGTTTGGCAGGTTCTTCATGTCGCCCCCGATCATCGTGGCATAAGTCCCCTCGGCAATGGCTGGGGTGGCCAGCTCAATAAAAGTGGCTGAAGCGATTCCGTCGCCTCCCATAAAGAGGGCTTTGATCCCCAATTCTCGAGACTGCCGCAGTAAAAGGGCCCCCTCAGGATAGATGCCGCCGAAATAAATTAAATCGGGATTCAGCGATTTGACTTTAATGAGAAGCGGGGTAAAATCTTTATCTCCTTGCGTGATCCCTTCGTGTCCCAAAACGGTGAGTCCTACCGAAGAGGCCCGCTGGTGAAATTCATCGGCAAGCCCCTTGCCGTAGGTCGTCTTATCATCAATCACGAAAACGGATTTTATCCCTAGTGCCGCCGCGAAATCGGCCCCCTTGGGTCCCTGTACCTCATCGGTGGCCGGAATCCGAAAGAAAGTTTTAAATCCCTGCCGTGAAATCTCCGGATTAGTAGAGGCGGGGGTAATCTGGACGATCCCTGCTTCGTTATAAATAGCCGAGGCCGGTTTGGTGCAGCTGGAGTTGAAGTGTCCCACAACGACCGCCACATTGGGATCGGAGATAAACTTTCGGGCGACGATCACCGCCTGGGAAGGATTGTGCTGGTCATCCAGGGCATACACCTCTAAACGACGGCCAGGAATGACCTCTCCTTTTTCATTGGCCTGCTCGACGGCGAGTTTAACGCCGTTCAGCGTTTCGATACCGATCTGGGCTTGGTCGCCGGTGAGCGGGGCCGCGAAGCCGATTTTGATGACTTGGGTAGAAGCAATGGAGCGGCCATAGCACTGACAGGATAGGATCAAGAAAAAAGAGAACAGACTGACAAAAAAACAAAACCACAGCCGCTTTACTTTCATGCGGATAGTTTACTAAAAGCGGCTGTGGTTCGTCAAGTACCTAAAACTCTAGTGCTGGCAGGCCGGATCGCCAGGGTTCAAGAGACAATGCTGGTATTTCTCCATGTTTTGTTCCTGAATCTGTTCGGTATTGCGCTCTATTTCAAATTGCTGTTGCTCCATTTGTTGTTGCTCCATTTGCTGTTCTGGTTGTTGTTGCTCCATCTGCTGTTGTTCCATGTCATGCTGTTGCATTTCAGCTTGCATCTGTTCACTCTAAGGACCCTGGTTCGGAGTATAGTAATCTGACGAATCAGATTGCGACGTATGTCAGTTTCTAAGAAACAGAACAACACCCACTAGAATCCTAGCGGGCGTTGCTTGTGTTAAACGAGTGAGAACACAGTTCTTGTTTTATTGATATTCTCTTTCGTAGTTCATTTCATGACTAGACTCCATCTCTGGTCGCTCCGTTTCGATGGTGGTCTGTTCTGAGTGTTCTTGTTCCATGCTTCCATAGTCTGGCATAGAGTGCTCGTATTCACTTTTGTCAAACTCTGACAGGGTGGATTCGCCACCCGTGGAACGATCGAACGGAGTTTCGCCAGGAGCCGGAACTTCGAAATCCTCATAGCCTGTATCGAAATCAATGGGTGCAGGTCCGGTTTTCCCACTTTGCTCCCACTCTCCCCATTTCTCCGCAAGTTCCGCTTTTGCTTCCTCGCTCATGTGGTCGTAGGCCTCACCGACCCGTTCGAAGTCAATGGGTGAGGAACCGGTTCGACCCCCTTTTTCCCACTCTTGGAATTTGTCAAAGTTTTCCTTCAATTTTTGCGCTTCTTCTCCTTCTCCACTCGAAACAAGCTCTTGATACGCTTTGTCAAATTCCTTCTTTGCTTCTTCTGAATCCATGGCAGGCACTTCCAAATCGCCCCGCTCATACGCTTCAAACTCTTGCTTCATCAACTCTGCGGCAGCGGGATCTGTCTTTGAAAGCTTTTCATAGGCCTTTTGGAATTCGCTCTCGATTGCGGTTGTCCCTGCCGTTGTTGGAGTTGTTTCATCTCCATCTGCTCCCCAGGCGTTTGAGAATCCGTCTAAAAGAAGAACGATCAGGGCTAACCACGCCATTCTCGATCTTTTCCCCATCATAACCCACCTCCTGTGATTTCTTTCTTTTACGACAGATACAATACTTTCCTTATTAACAAGTATACCTGAAGAGTCGGCCTTGTGCCATTAATGGAAAGATAAAAACCGTCCCATTGACAATATAACATATAGGTTATATCACTACTGTCCGAACGTTTTGTTTTAAAATCATTGTAATTGACTCAATATAAACATGATAAGCACAGTAAAAATATTTTTCGACTTGAAATTAATTTTGTACTATGGTCATTTCCTAAACCTAAAGGGAGTGACCCATGTACACTGGCAGAATTGTTTTTTCCCAAGTCATGGAATTCCTACCGATGTACGAATTCCAAAAATGTGTCGAGCGTTATCATGGCAATTACAAGGTAAAAAGTTTTTCTTGTTTAGACCAATTTCTATGCATGGCTTTTGCTCAATTGACCTACCGCGAAAGTCTTCGAGATATCGAAGCCTGTCTTCGCTCAATGCAAAACAAACTTTACCATATGGGGATTCAAAGCACTGTTTCTCGCAGTACTCTAGCCGATGCCAACGAAAACCGAGATTGGCGTATTTAGGGGAAACTGGTACCGGTTCTATTTTTTGATACCTGCAAAGCCCCAACCCTCTCGAAAGTTATCCACAATATTACCTCTCACCCCGGACCCTCTCCTGCGCCAGAGGCGCACAGACACAAGGGGAGAGGGGAATTATTTCCACTATCCCGCTGCAAGTTAAATTTTTCTAAAATTCTTGCAAGAAAATCTATGGTCGGTGCGTCTGTTAATGTAGGGGCACCCTTTGTGGGT
>CAYJQR010000031.1:0-19641 GCA_964372345.1 uncultured Planctomycetia bacterium
GTGCGGATTACCATCAGTCCCGACAGTATTTCTGTGGAAGATAATGGCATCGGCATGGACTTGGAAGGGTTAAAGCAATACTTTAATATCGGTTCTTCTGAGAAGAAACGCCATCCAAAGTCTCCTCTCCTTGGGCGGGATCGGATTGGCGAATTTGGCATTGGTAAGTTTGCGACGTTATCTGCCTGTTCAAGCTAAATTCATCGCAGGACACCGTGTCCCTTTCTTAGAAGGGACGGAGTTTGGGGTTGTCCATGGAGAGGTCATTATCACCAGCCAAAGCGATGCGGGTATGACTGCCATCGGGATTGAGTGCAAGGTTAAACAAGTGACGATTAAGCGAGAATTCTTTGGGATGGAGGAGTGGGGAACTGCTGCCGCCATGCGCGTCACTGGCGAAGTCCATGCCGATTTTCTGCCGATCACCAGCGACAGAACCGATTTCATTAAAGATGCTCCTGAGTACTGCACTTTTCAGAAGATCATGACTGCGGTGATGGAACGGGTTCGTAAAATCCTTGATGAGGTCTCTGACCAGCACGAAAATCGGAGGGCACGGCGGACTCTCAGCGACGTCCTTGAACGGGTAAAGAAAGCCTTGCTCTTAAACCCGGACTATTGTCCTGAAGGACTTTTACCCATCGGAGATCCTTCCTCCGAAAAGGTGGGTAAAGCGGCAGAGGTTTCCTCTGGAAACAGTCAAGGCGAAGAGGGGAAAAGACAAGGAGTTAAGCTTCCAGAGCAAGAAGAAGAGGTGAAACCCCAAGAGAAGAAAAAGCGCGAGAGAGTCCAAGTCAAACGGCTCACCCCCACTGCGGTGATCAAACACTTAAAAATGGGGACCCATGGAATTTCCTGTTGCTTGGATCATTTTGGGAAAGAAGGCCCCATATCGCCCGTCTATTGACCCAAGAGATTGCTCTGATGAAAAACCCCCGCAACCCTCGTCAGGCTTTCGATCGCCAGAGCAAACTCCTTCGCGATGCCCTGGCGGAGCAGTAACTGGGTTTATAGAAAATTTTCCTTGACAACTTTGTGAATGGTTTGGTAGAAAGAAATGTGTTTCTGTTCATTTTGTGGTGGTGGGGGAGAGAGAATCACTCATAGAACGCGAATAAAACCTAACTGATTCTAATGCTCCCAAAGCAAAAACGGCAACGATTTAAGAGCCTGTCTCGATATTTTGAAATCGAGACAGGCTCTTTTAGTGATAGATACAAGCATTGATAGAGAATGGAGGTATGAGACTGGAACTAAAGTTCCAGTCGTTATAATTGCTGATGGGTCTTTGATACGCAAACGGAATGATTGTGAACGCATTTATTAGGCTTAACCTATTTTAAAAAATAGGGTTGTGAATATAAATCCTCGAAAAAGAGGCTAAATTTAACAAAGTACTGAATATGAGGAGGAACTAGATGAACTTACAGGATAGATTCTACTTCTTTTTTCGTGTGATCTGCTGGGGACTTTTAGTCTCTTTACCTTCTTCAGACATCATCAGATGGATTCCGTGCAACAGAGATCGTTTCAGTAGAAGCCTGCATCAACTATCTGAATCGTTAAGTCCCAGAGGGAATACCAAGAGTGTCTCTGCACCCGGTCAACCTCTGGATGTACCTGTTGCCGCTTCAGCAGGCGGGGTAGAATTGAAATTTGGGAACGTTCTTTCAACACGGGTCACTGCTGAACATGGAGTCACAGATCAAGAAATTGAAGAATTGGTTCCACAACTCGTGCGAATTCATCAAGATCTCCAATCGGTACGTAAAGAGGGACAGCGGGGTATCATGCATGCTCTTGAACAAACGATGAGGAGTGAATTGGAAAGAATGATCACTTTGGCTTCTGAGTGGAAGGAATCTAGCGAAGATATCGTAATACTGGGAGGAGTATCTTCCGGTGCAGAAATGGTTTTTACAGCACTCGTTCATGAAAAGTGGAATAAAAGGACAAAGGAAGATCGAGGAGGATATCCTCGGATTCACCTTGTGAATCCTGATGAAATTGAGTCAGTTTTAAATCAGCTGGATCTTTCTCAGACAAAGGTTGTGATTATTGATTCACTCCAACAGGATGTTTTCCTAGAATCGGCGTACACACGTTTGAAAGAAGAAATGGAGAAGAAGCTAGGTGAAGATACCCGAAATCACTTTGCCATCGTAACTGCGGAAAAAGCTCCTTTTTCACAAGAAGATGCGGCCCATCGCTTTATGATTCCAGCAGGGTTAGCGATTCAAGATAGCTTTTTTACGGCTGGGGGTATCCTTCCATTAGTTCTGGCGGGAAAATTCGGAGAAGCGAAACAACTCTTTGAGGGAGCTAGGGAGGTTCAAGCCAAGATCGATTCCTTAGACAGAGAGCTTACTTCAAATAAAGACAGAAAGAGCATTCTAAGTTACTCTGAATATTTGCATCCATTGCTGGTAAATATTCTCTATCAGAAGAAGAACAAAAACATTGGTATCTATTACGTCTTCTCTGAAAAATTACGGTTCTTTGCCAATTGGAGGGCGAATCGTATCAATTACCAGATGGGAAGGTTAGATAACGATTTTATAGCGCGTGGGGCGGTGGGACCTAGACACAACCATGCTGAGCTTCAAAATTGGCAGAAAGGAGCGAATCATTTTCAAATAACGACTTTCTCACCCATGCAATTTGGAAGTAATCTTTCGGCGGGTCCCATGGCGTACCCTTTATTTGCTGGCGAGTCCATGGCAGAGTTAAATCATGCGGCTCGGGTAGGTGTCGAGGAAGCTCTGGCAGATGGCAAAAGACCGAATATGAATATCATGATTTCAAAAGTAGAGGCGAAAAATTTAGGTATTCTCCTATACTCCACTCTGTACGAAGATAAGGTATTAGAAGAACTCATCAAGCAGTTATCATCCACGCAAGAAAGGATTCGTGACGCTTCATCGTTTCAAGCGGTGATTCAAAAAGAGGTAATACCAATTCCAGGAGGAGCCACCCACTTTAGCGAAGATGACTCAGGGATTAAACTGGATTACTCACTGGCTGTTACTCATTCGAATGGTAACTTAAATGAGCTTGAGAGTAACTTACAACGAGTGATCTATGAAGTAGCGACCGAGCGTTTAAGCAACAAGCATGCCTTCTTAAATCTGCCAGCAAATATGATCACAAGGGTACAGAGTCATGAATTTAGAGAAGTGATGACGCGGCTTAAAAACGGAAAAGAAAAATTCATTGCGATTGGAATTGGTGGTTCCAGCCAGGGGGCTAAAATGGAGCTTAGGAATTTAGGATTGCCGATGGATCGTATCATTTTCCTGGAAGGAACCGATCCGGACTATACACAAGAGTTATTGGAAGGGGTAGATTTCACTAAGGCGGGGGTACTGGCAATCAGTAAATCAGGGGAAACGATGGAGTCAGATGTTAATTTCTCAATAGTACTAGAAAAGATGGAAGAGGCTTTTAAGGAAATGGGACGAGACTGGAACAAAGCTGATTATATCGTCGCAGTCACAGATCCTGAGTTTGGCTTATTGATCAAGCAAGCCAGAAGACAGGGGTATGGTATTTTAGAGGTACCCCCAGGGGTAGGAGGACGTTTTTCTGTTCTTTCGGATGTGGGGCTCTCTGTCCTAAGCTTAGTAATGCAAGAGAAGGATCTTCTAGGGTTTCTAGAGGGGGCCCGCGCCTATGTGGAAAGAACGGAATTGAATTTAGATAGAGTAAAACAGTATGAGGCGTTGGTTCAAGTGAAAAGTAAAACAGCAGAGCAAGAAGAGGAACAGATAGACTTATGGAATCAGATTCAACAAGAAATTCAGGAGAAAATCCATTCTATCGGCTATCTTTATGGAGGGTGGAGCGCTTTTCTTAATATTGAGAAAGAGAAAGACCTCGCGCTCGATATTGTCCTTTCCAGTCAATTGAGTGAAATGGTTGATGAGATGGTCCAGTTGTGGAATGAATCCCTTGGCAAGCCAGGAATGAGTTACTATCGAAGAGGAATTATCGGGACTAGAGAACTTCTCCTCAATATTCCAACCCTCTTAAATCATTCAAGACAGGTAACGACCCTTTGGCATTTAACCAATACGGCAAGTCCTAGGCAGGAGGCTTTACAACGGCATGTCGCCAATGCACTTTGGGCTCTGTTGGAGGACTCTGGAATTCCAGCATTTAGGATGGAGATTCCTGATACTCTTCATGCTCAAGGAGCTTTAACGGTGTTGAAACAGCAAGCCGTGATGGTTCAGGCAAAAGCGGGGAATACGGAAGGATACCTGCCTAAAAATATTGAGTACTCGGATCAACCGGGTGTCGAATTGCAGAAGCGATACACAAGAAGAGAAGTACAAAGGAGAAAAGGGAGCGCGATTGATGTTATCCCGACCTCTCTGGCAGAGATAGGTTCTTTTGTGAAATCGCTCAGTAACCCCATTCGAGACATGATTGCCTATTCTCACTTTGGTTCACCCAAGGAGCGACAAAACTCAGCAACCAACTTAATCAAGAAGAGAATCCAACAAGATGCTGATAGTCTATCAGTTAAAAACGTATGGTTTCTTGATGAAAATCCAAAAGAAATCAACAAGGATGGAACATATTCCCTTGTGGTTGTGCCCATAGACCAATCTGCGGTGGTTGATATGAATAACGGGACGGTTGGCACTCTCTTTGCCCTTTATAGAGGGGAGGAATACACATTAGAAAATTTAGTGGCGACTTTCGTTCTCTTGCATGGTCCTACCACTGTGATGCTCGTTCGTATTACTACAGAAGATGGAGAGGCTCGAACTTACGATTACATTTGGGATATCAAAACAGGGGAGTTTGTCCAGAGACAGCATGCGGCCCGAGAGACAAGTTTAATTGAGATGGGACATAGGGGAGACGAACTCGCTATTCAAGGGCAGATTAAAAATTGGCCAAAATTTTTGGAGGCCTTTTACTACGAAGAGATTATGCGAAGAGGGAAGAAAGTCAGAATTACAGAGTCAGTGGCTGATCTCTACGAGATGATATTAAAGGGAGGGATCATTGCGGCTCCATTGACAGCAGGTGAAGCGGTGATATGGGCTTCGATGATGGAATCCGCTGGGGGGCGTTCCTTGATCATGACGAAGGACGGTCCTCAGCCCATTTTAAATCTAACCCTTACTCCCACTGACAAGAGTTTGAGTTTGGGAAAAAGACAATGGGCCTTTTTTGGTAACAAGGAAGAGATGGAGCGATTGGCAAAATATATGGACCAGGCTTTCGGAGACATGCCTATTTATTCTGTGACACCCTGGATCGAACACCAGCGAGACTTCAACGATGGTAAAACGCTAAAACAAACACTGTTGGAAATGGAAGAAGATCCCGAAGCTATTGCGATAGTTCTCAATACTGCTAGAACTGTTTCTCAAAAGATCCTTTCTATGTTTTCCATGATGGGCATGGAGGAAGGGGGAGGCGAAGTTAATCTTGCAGGTGATGAGCAAGTCGGGGCAGATGTTTTTACGAATGTCTCTTTTAGAAATGCCTTGTTGAATCCGAAGAATCACTCTCGGCTTGAGGCCGCTCTGATAGAGGCTTCGCTGAGTAATAAAAAAGTTCCCGAGGATCAATTGCGTCAGGCGCTGGTCACTGCTTATTTTTCAGAAGAAGAGGATACGGGGTATCCTACAGGGGTGAAGAAGAAGTTTTTTGTCATTACAGATCCATTGGATGGCTCTAGCAAAGTAGACACAAATGGGGGTGTTTCTTCAATCATTGGCATTTGGAAAGCTGACAGAGATTTCAGTGAACCAGAGACTCGGGAAACGCAAGAGGGGGATGATGAGGCTTTCATCAGATATCTCAAGGAGAGAACTCCTAGGCAGGCGTTATATGGTTCGTTCTTCTTTGTTTATGGGCCGCAGACATTACTTTACTACACCTCGCAGAAGACGGACAAGGTCCATCTATTTCGCCTCAATGCTAGAGGTGTTTTTCAAAGGAGGGGTGTTTTGAAACCTCTACCGCAAGGGTCCCCCAACGTAGGCTTACGGTTAGCCATTGGGGGGGAGCGACCTGATATGCTTCCCGATAGGATGCACTCTTTATTGACCGAATTCGAACGCAGGTACAGTGGTCGTGCCACCTATGGAGGTTCTCTCACCTTGGACTTTGTTGGGATTTTAAATGGCAACGATCCGTCTGCTGATGGGGGTGTTTACCTCTATCCTGGGACCAAAAGACGACCAGAGGGGCGTCTGCGTCTTGATTCTGAACTAGCACCTCTAAGTTATGTCATCGAGAAGATAGGGGGTAGGGCTAGCAATGGCACAAGGAATATTCTGGATATCCCCATTCAGAAATTGCATCAACACGAACCCTTCTTCATTGGGACCAAGTGGGTCATTGACCAGATAGAAGAACTCCATGGAGTGCACAGGGAAGAGCAAGATCCAAGTCGGTTATCTTTCCCTGTGTCTCCAATTCATCCACAACCAAAGGTGAGCATCGGTATTACAATAGTAGAACGAAACTTGTGACAGTAGTGATTCAAGATGAATAAATTGGATAGAGTTTTGCAAAGGATACTTCTTTTATGCATAGTTTTTTCACTCCTTCATCTGGACAAGACGTATGCCCTGGCACCTCGTTCCAACTCTATCTCTAATACCTCTTTCTATAGCCAGCTTATTCCGCTCATTAAGAGCGTCGTGGGTGAAGGGGTTTATTTTTCTCCTCCATTTTTAACCAGAGGGGTACCGACTCGTGATGAAAGTGGAACCTCTCATCAAATGAAATTAGATGTTCGAATGTTAAAGGATGGGAGCTATGAAGCTTTAGTCCCCCAAGGAGTCGTTCAAAACAAGCATTACTATCTTGACGTCTCCTTTCTAGTACCTCATGATCTTTTGCCTGCTGAGTTGGCTAGCGATTTAGAAGGTTTTTCTACACATAAAGTGACCGAAATACTCCAGGAAAGATTTTCAGAAGCCTTTTCTACCTCTTCATTAGTTAAAGTGATTCCTAAACAAACTCCAACCTCTAAAGTGGTTAAGGATTATCCTGATCTCCGTTATGGTTTCGATAAACAGTCTTTGATTGCCAATATGACGCGTCAAGGTCTTGTGGTTCACGCTCTGTTTTTAATTTCCTCTGAGGAGGGTCTTAAGACCTATCAGTCGTGGGCGGGTCAAATGGGTTCAGAGCGTAAGATTTACCAAGAAGAAAGTATTCCCACACTCTTGCAATCATCTGATTGGTTGACTAGAGAAATTCATTCTCATCAATCAGCTTTGGATCTTTTGTCAGAGAATGCGTGGAAATTTTTTCATGTTTTTCAGAATGAAACCTCAGAAAAGGCACAAGCGGTTTCACAGTTTAAAAAGATCCTAAACTTGTTGGATGTTTCTCAAATGGTTGACCTTAGTAAGATGCAGTGGTTTGAGGAAGGTCAAATTTTTATCCCTAAAGGGAAATCCGATAATCCTTTTGGAAAAGAGATGGAAGAATTCATGAGTCAACAAAATTCCGTAGCCATGCTGGCGACTTATCTCTACTTTCTGACAGTACCTCATTATGAAATTGGAAAACCAAAATCGGTTGGAGATCAAGAGGTTATCGAGGCATTGATTCGATTTTATTATCGTACAGCTCAGTTTTACTCCAAAAAGGCTCGGAATGCATTGGGGGATCCTACTCTATTTGAACCCATGCTGGATTATTTAGGTAGGTATGTTAATCAATTAAATGAGGCCATTCGGGATCAGCACCATGCCATTGACATGAATCAAGACGAGGATTTTAGTGAACATCAGTTACTGGTACTATACCAGTTAGGTCTAAACCATGAAGAAATTAAAAAACTCCAGTCTCTTAGGAAAAAATTTGAAGAAGAAAAAGGTTTCGCATGGGATATTCTTGTGCTTCACGAAATTTTAAGCGAGGACTCTTTTGTGAAAGCCTTTCCTAAAATACGGGCCCATAAAGCTCTTAGACTCGATCAGAGATTACATGAAACGATTTTAGGTACAGGGCGGATTGGTACCTCTGCCTTAGCTCTTCGATTAGGCAAAGATATTCAACTGATCGCATCCCAAGAACTCGACAGGGGAGGTCCTTTGGTGAAAGGAAGGTATCTGCTCTCTACACAAGGCTTGGAAGTTACAGAACAGGAAAGAAATCAAGCTATTTCCGAACTCCTTCAGCAAATGACACCATCGGAATCTAAAGAGATGCCAGAAGAGACTATTTCGGAAAGGGCTAAACTGAATTTAGCCTTAGCTAAAGTGAGACAGATGATGAATGATGAAACTGTTAGGGCTTTAGAGATACCCGTGAGATTTACAAATGGAGAAAGTATTCGGTTTCATGATCTTCTCGCACAGAGGCGTTTGAATTTTCAACGGGGGGATTCATCACTTAAGGCTATTCAAGATCCAAATACGGATACAGAAACGAGGGTTAACACCATTTATCCCGTAAAAGTTATATTTGATCATACGATCGTTGGATGGATTTATGTTCTAGATAACAAAGAATATGAAGAGAAAATGAAGCTTGCCTTTACAAAAAAGGGGATTTCACAAGACAATTATCCCAAACCCTTGATGGTCCTACATTTCAATAAAGAGATGGATCAAGAGGAAAAAATTCTCTTTCAGCTTTTGTACGATGCTACCCCCGGAGGAGTTTATATAAGGAAGCCTGCAGATAAAGATCCAGACGTTTGGTCCCAACTGGGGACTGCAGAATTGGAACCAAAACTTCTAGTCGAAGGGGATGATTCTGTTTTATCTGAGTGGAAAAGATTACTTGAAGTTCGCAAACAAATGTTACGTCGTGTGGAGGGAAGGAAAGGACCCTTTTATTTCGTGAAGGCTCAAGTCCCCAAAGGATTAGTCGCCCCAGGGGGCCCCTACCTTTATTCAGGGGATTTTTTCTTTAGGGCTGGGAAAGCAAGTGAGGATTTTGCTTACATCAGTACCTGTTCTTGCTCTACCAATGCTACCGCCGTATTTTCCTTCTTTATGTCCATGTTGGGGGGGGGGATGGGAAGAGAAATGATTGATTTAATTGGACCCACCTATCATGGCTATACCCCAGGGAAAGACATGAAGGACGGGTACGGTTCTTTAAATCCTCAAAAGTCAGGAGCGGATGTTAGTCTAAGGTTGTCGCAACCGAATACGAATCCAAAGTTTATTGCTGTACGGACCCCGACAGCTTACGAGGATGGTAAAATTAAAATTTTAGGGGGTTCCATGTTTAGTTTAAATTTTACTCTACCCTATCAGGTCCCAGTGGCAGTCATGAGGGCTTTCTTAGAACGGGTCTCTGAAGAAGAACAAGATTTAGTGTTAACTATAGAAGGAAAAGAGCAGACATGGAAAGATAGCATCTTTGCGAAACAAACAGGGGTGATTGTTTACCTGGATTTTTTGCAACAATTTCAAAAGGGAGTTTACTCAGCCGTTCTTCCCTATGATAATGAGGTGAGTTTTAGCTGGATGGTCAGAAGAATGGTTGACAACAACTACCGAATTTACCATAGACAGACAGAATCACTTCAAAGAAGAAAAATGCTCCTTGTTCTTGATAATGATACGAATAACGAAGAATCTTTGTTCACTCAGCTATAAGGGGGATCGGTTGGAGGCTATGAAGTTACAGCGATTGAGAACCTTCATCATTTTGGGCTGTAAGCGAATTAACCAGCCAACGGTGGTGTTGGTTATATTTTTCATTCATTTTTTCTCCCTCTTTACAGCAGATGCTTTAGGCCCACCCTCTCAAACTGTCCCCAATCAACAGGAGAAGACTTTAGGACAGGTTGATACACTTTTAAGCCAAGGGCACAACTGGCAAACAGCAAGAGAGATTTTGTCTTTTCTGAAGGAACTTCCAGAAAAGGAACGGCATTTAGTGTTGGATCAAAGGATGGACGCTCTTGTCAATTATTACCATACTGCTGAAGATTACTCTATGCTCGATCAATTGGGTGATCTTGTCTTTTGGGGCGATCGTCCCAGTAAGGCGATTTGCATGATATTGAAGCGAGCACTACAGTTAGAGCAACAAACGTTTGCCAACGAGAATGATAGTAAGGTTCTCGAAAAACAGCGGGAAATTAATGAAGAAATTAATAACATCATGGGAGAACAAGGAGAACCTTTCCCTGACCTCTTTCCCTTTCAAGAAGAGGTTGCTCGGGAAGTAGCCAGCGCCATGGTGAGGTGGCTTACGTCGAAAGATATCCATCGGAATATGTATGAACTTTATAAAGGATCAGAAATCCCTATGCTGGCGCTCAAGTATATCGAGCACCTTCTCCCCGAGCAAAGAAAAGTTTGGTATGATCCTGTATCATCAAACACAGCGAGAATTTTTGTAGAAGCCCTGACTCAACTCTCTCCTCATGGGGACTCAAGGAGTCAGAATAGAGAGGTTATTTTTTTCCTAAATCAAATGGCCAAAGATCCAGAATCAACAACGCCTCTAGCGTTTTATTTATTGGCGTTATTCCAGACTCAGGGATGTCTCATTTCCGACAATGATACCACTTTATACGCTATTGCGGATCTAGCAAATTCTATCAGTGGAGAATCGAATCTGTTTCCTGTTCGTCTAGTGTTGAGAGAGATCTTTCATCATCTTTCCGGAGAAGTTTTAGCGGGACCTGACGAGGATATCCGAGTGCTGACACGGGTAGGGACCTATGGAAGCGGTCTTTTAGGGACACTTCGGGATGAAATTCACAACCACCTTTCCAAAGCTAATGTGGTTCTTTTAGAGCGGACTCTACTCTATTGGAAGGATGGGGATCCGGAAGTCCTATTCGACCCGAGCTTTCATAGGGATACGTTCCCTTCCACTGAAAAAATCAGAGGGATGACAGTTTTTTCAAGAGAGAGTGTGCAAGAAGTCTCTCCTCTAGCTGAAAGTGATCCACATAGAAAGTGGTTAAACTTACTCGATGAGAAACTTCCTGAAGAATATGGCAAATCATTTCTTGAAAGACTTAGAAATGTGCCAGATGAAGAACTTTTTGAAGTTTACAGAAGACTTGCCGACGAATATCCAGACTCAAAAGGGTGGGTTTTGAACCGAGCGGATTCTGATGAGATGAAGATTGGAGCAATGACAGTTCCTGCCTATGTTTATACCTATCGTGAGCTGACTCGGCGATTTCATAGAGCAGGCGAGAGGCATTTAGGGGAGGAACTGGCATCACGGATCAATGAGCTTTATTGGCAGTTGGAATTCCAGGGGCAATTTGGATATTTTTTTGGAGAATCCCGTCTTTTGTCTGGGTCGGATCATTGGGAGGGTCACATAGGGGAGGTCGTAGATGAGATGATCTGGATTCAACAGCGCCTTAGGGAATTGATTCTGTCTCGGGAATATTATGATCCTAAGGCTGTCAGGGATTGGTTTACCTATGAGTATGGACGAGATGACACGGGTAACGCTGTGGGTGGGGCTAGAATCCATGACAAAAAGTTTATCGCTTTTCAGATAGACCATCTCATGGGTCAATTTGAAGCGATTCTAAGGACGAAAGTCAATGATTATCTGTGGCAGAAGGGTAGCTTTAGTGACAGGGAGCAAAGGGCACTTTTCAAGAAACTGGCAATGCTCTCTTATGAAACCGGCTTTGCAGGATTATCACTAGTGGATCATGCCCATTACTGGCTCCAGGGAGATCTCTCCTATGCAGAGGCTTACGACGTGGGACTAATGATCTCAGAAGATCTGCAGGACTTGAGTCGTTATTTATCAACTAGACTTAGTGTGGTTTTGGGGAATATATATGGCCATTTTCCAAAGGAAGAAGTTTTGAGGAATGATGGATCGTTGGGATTGGAAGAGGAGGGTAAAGAATTAAAGCAACCAGATTCAGCAAATAGGAAGCAAGGAATGATTTACCTTCTCAACAAGCGCCTGCAGAGCAAATATGAGCTTCCGGTATTACTCCTGCATTACTACGATAAGTTGACAGAGGATATTCGTGTGATGGTTGCTGAAGGAGTAAAGACCGCGAACAGACATTATGTGGCAGGGGATAGAAGTTTATTGAAAAAACAAATAAGATCTTGTTATGGCATCTGGCCTGGCATGTCTAAAGAAGAACTGAGAGAAATCCTTGCTTTTGGCAGAAAGGAATGGGGGAGTAAACAGATAGGGCTTTTAAGAGCGATGGAATTAGATATTCCTGTCCCTCCGGCTATCATCATACCCGCGCGATGGACTTCGGATCCTCGAATTGTCGATGAAGTCATTGAATATTTTCAAAAGAATCAAGAAAGATTAAATTCGACCCCGCTGGGTTTAAATCTATACGCAGTTAGGAGTGGAAATTATATTGTGATGCCTGGACAGGCAAGAACGATTACTAATGTAGGATTTAGTGATGCCTTTATTAAAAAGTCCAGAATAATACTCAAGGCACTAGGATTGACTGAATCAGAAGTAGATTGGGTGATTGCTGATATCCAACGCAGATTCCTAGAAGATTTTGCAGTTGAAGTGATTCAAAAATTCACTCACCATGATTTTGATCGTATCATTGATCAAGCCAAAGGAGAGAGAGCTAAAGAACAGCTCTCAGGTAGGGAAATGCAACGAATTGCAGACCAGTATTTAATGAAAATCCTTAAGGCTGGAGTGGTGGTGCCAGATGATGTAGAGGAACAACTGAGCAGGAGCATCAAAGTAGTTATGAGTAGTTGGGAGCTGACGAAGAGTTACCGAATGGCAAAAGGATTCCATGGAGATTGGAACGAATCAGGTTTAATGATCCAATCGATGGTTTTTGGGAATCTAAGACGAAACTCAGGATCTGGGGTACTCTTTACTCGAGATCCAAACAACTGGAATAAAAGGATGGTGGGGGATTACAAATGGTATGCACAAGGCAGAGACATTGCGGATAGTCTGACACGACCCATTCCGTTGGAAACATTGCACAATGAAAGAATGATGATTCCATTAAGACATTATGCCTATTTGCTAGAACAGATGAATAGGACCAGTCAGGAAATTGAGTATGTTATTGAAGATGGGAGGGTATGGATTATCCAAGTTCGGGATGTTCCCTATCCAGAAAAGCATCCATTTTTTAAGGAGCCACTTCCAGAAGAAAGGATTTTGATTAGGAAAGGAGAAGCAGTACCCGCTACAGGGGGGGGGTTTCGTGGGGTCGTGGTTTATTCAGAGCAGTTACACAATAGAAGAATGATGGCGACTATTAGGAAACAAGTGCAAAGAGAAAAAGAGAAGAACTTAGAAAAGAGAAGTCTGGATGGGATTCTGTTGGTCAGCGATGAGCTCCTTCCTAGGGATGTCCCTTTGTTGAATCAGCGTGGTGTGAAGGCCGTTGTGACACGACAAGGTGGAGTTGGATCTCATTCAGCGGATATCGCTCGAGAGTTTAATTGGGTAGGGGTCACAGGAGCAGCGACCTTACGTTGGAACTCCAAAGCAGAAAAATGGCAGACACCCCTTGGAGAAATTCTCCCACGATCTGTGATCAGCATTGACGGCCGGACTGGTGAAGTCGCACGAGGGTCTTTCCCTATTGTAGCGCGGATGGATCAGGTCAACAATAACGTCCTTGAAGAAAGAGATCATGCATCAGAGGATGGATTTCAAACAGTCGAAAGGGCCCTTTAATGGGAATCAGGGGAATTGGGGACGTCCAAAAAGGGGACACCCTTCTGCTATGGGGCGTACCAATTTTGGCGAAATTCGAGAAATCAAACCAAGCGACTCCACTCCCTAAAGAGATTATTAAAAAGGTTCTTCCGAAGGCCAAAGCTTCTGCCAGCGCAATTGAGTTTTCCAGTTCTCGAAGAACTTGCGGGCTGATGCAGGATAAGAATAATCCCAAGAATAAAGAATAGAAGCGATGACAACCACATTGACACTGTCTCTGGTGATGAGCTAGGATAAAGTTCTATGGAACTCTGGCAGAAATTGATGGCAGAGGGGGTCAATCGCTTAGAGGATCTGGCAAGGCGGGTTGGTTTGGATAGCGCTAAGTTAAGGACTGTGGTAGAGCAGTTTCCCCTTCGGATTAACGCCTATTATCTTGGGCTCATTCAGGAGCCGGGCGATCCGATTTGGCTGCAAGTCATTCCTGACGAGCGAGAGCTGGAACAGGATGGCTATGAAGACCCCTTGAACGAAGAAGGGGACAGCCCGGTTGTCAATCTCACCAAACGATATCCGGATCGAGTTCTCTTCTATGTGACCTCCCAATGTCCTATCTTCTGTCGTTTCTGCACTCGCAAGCGGAAAGTCGGAGACGCTGGGTCGGTTTCAACGGCGACAATCAGGGCAGGTATCGAGCAGATTAAAAAGGATGAAACGATTCGAGACATTGTCATCTCCGGCGGTGATCCGCTCATGATGCAGGATGAACAACTGGAGTGGATTTTAAAAGAACTACGAGCCATTCCCCACGTAGAAATTTTACGAATTGGTTCACGAGTTCCAGCCGTGTTGCCTCAACGGATTACCTCCAAGTTGTGTGAGATACTCAAGAAATATCACCCGCTTTACATTAACGTCCACTTCAATCATCCAAGGGAAATCACAACCGAGAGCAGTCTTGCATGTCATCTACTTGCCGATGCCGGAATTCCCTTAGGAAATCAGTCTGTGTTGCTTAAAGGAGTCAATGATGATCCGGTGATCATGAAGGAATTGGTCCAAGGATTGCTGAAGATTCGTGTCCGGCCTTACTACATCTATCAGGCGGATTTGACCAACGGAACCGGTTATTTCCGGACCTCGATTCAGAAGGGACTGGAGATCATCCAATCGCTTCGAGGTCATACCTCAGGACTTGCAGTTCCTCATTACGTCATTGACGCTCCAGGCGGCGGCGGCAAGATCCCGATCTTCCCAGAGACGATTGTCTCGATGGATGATGAGAAAATCGTCCTGCGCAATTACGAAGGAAAACTCTTCGAGTATCCTACGGCACCTGAGATCCCCCTGACTTCTCTAACCTCCTGCCAAATCACAAGGTAATACTATAGGACACAAAGGGAGTTTTACGTAATGTGAGTTACTTTAAATGGCTAATAGCTATCTTTCATTGACTTTTATGAGTCTTTAGGGTATCCTTTAAGGTGAGGAGGTAAGAGATGATGCAGGTTCTAGAGAATGTAATTTATACTCCAAGGGAAGTAGCTCGACTGATGAAATTAAGCTCAATTACTATTGAGCGGAAGATTCGCTCCGGTGAATTGAAGGCACTCAAGATCGGTAAAAACTACCGTTTTCTTGGCAGGGATATTCTTTCACTCTTTAGTTGGGAGAGACGCTTTGATCAGGTTGTAGAAAGAGTGAGGCAGGATATTAGAAGACGGGGAGTCAGTCTGGAAGAGGTAGAAAAGGCGATTCAAAAAGTGCGCTCTGCACACAAAAAGGAATCAGTCATTGCCTAAACTCCTGCGTCGAGTCGTTGTTGATACCAATGTGTTAGTTTCCTATTTTTGGGGTGGAAATCCTAGGACTATCATTGACTCTTGGAAACAGGGAGAGTTAATACTGATAACCTCACCTCCTCTTTTAAATGAGTTGGAAAGGGTACTTGATGAGTTAAAGATTAATCCTCTCACAAGTCAAGAGTTACTTGAACTGATTTATCAAAGGGCGACCCTTGTGCATCCCAAGCAGACAGTAAACGTCGTTTTGAATGACCCTCCCGATAACAGAGTTTTAGAGTGTGCCCTTGAGGGTAAATCCCACCTGATTGTTTCTGGAGATAAGCATCTTCTTCAGTTGAAGGAATACCACGAAATCACGATCCTCTCACCTAAGGATTTCGTAAAGGAACATAAACTCTAACCCATGCGATCCAAAACTACAACTGCTCTTCTCGGTGCGCACATGTCGATTGCCGGCGGCGTGGACCAAGCGATTCTTCGTGGTTATTCCATCGGCTGTCAAACGATCCAACTCTTCACCAAGAACAATAACCAGTGGCAGGGCAAGCCCTTTCGGCCAGAAGAGGTGGAGCGATTTAAACATGAGCGGCAAGAAAAGAAGATCAGTCCGATTCTCGCCCATGACGCCTACTTGATTAACTTGGCTTCACCTAATCCCGACGTCTACAAAAAATCTCTCGAGGCATTTGCCGATGAAATCATTCGAGCGGAGCAATTGGGGATTGATTTTCTCGTGATGCATCCGGGAGCGCATCTGGGTAAGGGGGAGGAGTGGGCCCTGAAGCGAATCGCCGAAAGCATCGGCAGGGCATTGGAAGGGACAGCGCCCATACTTTTAAAAAGTATGGGCGCTGTCCCCTTGATGATTCTCCTTGAAATCACCGCTGGGCAGGGGACTAATGTCGGCTACAAATTTGAACACTTGGCGGAGATCCTAAAGCTGGTTAATCGCCCAAAGCAAATGGGCGTTTGTATGGATACCTGCCACTTATTCGCGGCTGGCTATGATATCCGAACCGAAAAAGGATATCAAGAGGTCATGAAGCAATTCGAGGATATCGTGGGGATTGAACAGATTTACGCGTTCCACTTGAACGATTCCAAAAAGGGACTTGGCTCACGGGTAGACCGTCATGAACCTATCGGCAAGGGGGCGATTGGGCTGGAAGGTTTCCGTGCGTTGTTAAACGATCCGCGATTTCAGAAAATCCCGATGGTCCTTGAGACACCCAAGGGGCCGGATTTAAAAGAGGACGTCATGAATTTAAAGGTGTTGCGAGGATTATTGACATAGCATATATTATAGGATATAGTCTATAGTAGGGAAGGAGAGTGAATCTTATGGAAACCGTCAGCGCGTTGGCCTTCCGAAAGAATTTCGGGAAGGTATTAGACAAGGTCGCCAAGGAAAAACAGGCGATCATCGTTGAGAGGATGAATCAACCCCTTGTCGTCATGGAGCCCTACGAAACGTACATGGCTCAGCAGACAGACTCTTCCAGGAAGGCAAGGATTTTAAGAGCCTCTGAAAAAATCGAAGAATGGGCGAAGAGGAACGCCCCGTATCTTAAAGGAATTAAGGCGGTCGAAACTATTCGAAAGATGAGAGATTCACGGTGAGGGTGATAGATGCTTCTATCGTGTTGAAGTGGATTTTGGCGGAAGAAAATAATCGTGAGGCTGCCAAAGCGCTGATTCCGCATCACGTTGCCGGGACGCAAGAAGTGGTCGTTCATGATTTATTGTTCTACGAAGTGACTAACAGCTTGGCTGTTTCAGCCAAGCTCCCACCGACTCAAATCGAAGAGATATTGGATGGGTTGTATGCATTGGAATTAAAAGTCGCTTCCTTAGGCCGGGATGATTTCAAAAAAGTTGCGAAACTTGCCCAAGAATTTCATGTCTCAGTCTATGATGCCAGTTACGTCGCTTTGGCTATCTCGCTGAACGCGGTATTTGTCACAGCGGACGCTGCATTGGTGAGACGGCTGCCAAGCAGGTTAATCAAGATAGAACAGATTTAGAGTCGACCAATTCATCCAATCTTTTCTTCAGCACCGAAAGAACGTCCGAGTAACCGTATGTCCCCAATGTTTCAGATTTCCGTTTTAACGTCACCGTGCTCGGCCCGCACCAGAGTCCCAAGTCGGCATCGTCGGTTTCGCCGGGGCCGTTGACGCGGCAGCCCATGACGGCGATCGTGAGTTTATGCTCTTTGGCGTAAGCGGTCATCGTTTTGACGTCGGTGGCGAGCTTCACAAAATCGGCGTTCTCCACGCGGGAGCAAGAGGGACAGGAAATAATATTGAGCCCTTTGCCAAAATCAGGGACGGAAACGAATCGTTTATTTTTGATATCTTCTAAAATCTGCCGGCCCGCTTTAATCTCTTCATCTTTTTGATCAAAGGGGACCGTCAAAGAAACCCGCATCGTATCGCCGATTCCCATTGGAATAAGCTGCTCAAACGCGATGCGTGTTTTTATAATTCCATCCGGCGGGAGCCCTGCTTCGGTGACCCCCAGATGAATCGGAACATCCGGACGTCGTTTGGAAAATTCCTTGTTGCAGATCACGACTTTTGAAGGATCGGAATCCTTTAAACTGACGACGAAATTCGTGAATTTTAAATCGTCCAGAAGCCCGCAGTGCCAGGCGGCCGATTCGACAATGGCCTTGACATGATCTCCTTTGTAGCGTTCCAGAAAATCGGGAGCGACAGAGCCGCAATTGACGCCAATCCGAATCGCGCATCCATTCTGGCGGGCGATGGAAACAACCCACGCAACCTTTTCTTCGATCGAGTGGTGTTTATCCAGATGATGGAGGTGGCCAGGATTATAACGGATTTTGTCCACATGAGGAGCGACGATTTCAGCGAGCTTAAAATTTTCCTGTAAATCCACGACCAGGCGCGCCTTGGTTTGTTTCCGGACCTCAGCTAATGCCTGGACGTCTTTAGGGTTATCAACGGCAATACGGACTAAATCAGCCCCGGCCTTGCGGAGGAGTTCCGCCTGCCGGACGGTGGAGTCAATGTCCTGCGTGTGCGTGGCGCACATGCTCTGGACGGAGACAGACGCTCCACCGCCAATTACCAGATCCCGAACGTGGATTTTACGTGTGGTTTGTCCCATGGTTTGTGGAAGGGTTATTCTGCCATAGAAGGGGGAGTAAGGTCAAGTAAGACGAAAATAAAATTCGTCTTGACTTCTCTAGAAGCCCAAGCTATACTTAACGTTGGAGGGACTAGACAATGACAGTGACTATTTCTACCAGGGGACAGATGGTGCTTCCTTCAACCGTGCGTCGGCGGTATCATTTAATGCCGCAATCAAAAGTGGAGGTCTTAGATAACGGGAAGGAAATTATTCTAGTCCCTTTACCGTCGAATTCTTTCAAACAAGCCAAAGGAATCCTAAAAGGTGTTTCCACAAAAGATCTGATTGATTTGCGCCGCCAAGAACGGCGCAAGGAACACGGATCTTGATAGCGCCTTCAGTCGCTCGGTATCTTTTGGATACCTCCGCGCTCATCGCTTATCTTAGCAATGAAACCGGCGGGGCTGTGGTTAGCCGATATCGTTTTCAAGCGGCTATCCCCTTTATCGTTCTTTCAGAGATCTACTATGTCATTTGGCATAAAAAGGGGCGAGCCGAGGCCGATTTTATCTATGGAATTGTCAAGAGCTGGAAGCTCCCCCTTCTGTTGCCTGACGAGAGAGTAATTCTGACAGCAGGGCGGTTCAAAGGAGAGCACCGAATGGGGATTGCCGACAGCTATATCGGCGCGTTTGCCGTGACGGAACAGTTGATATTGGTCACAAAGGATCGAGATTTTAAGGTCATTGAAAAGGAAATCCAGATCGAGTGGATTTAAGACTTAGTTCATAAACCCTTACAGACAGACAACCTTGCCCGCTAGAGGGCAAATTTGTTATTATAAGCGCACTTCTTATTATATAATAGGGCGGTTAGCTCAGTTGGTTAGAGCGTCTGATTTACATTCAGAAGGCCAAAGGTTCGAGTCCTTTACCGCCCAGGAAAAGCGAGTAGGCAGTAAGCGGTCGGCAGTAGGCAGAAAGCCGCGGGGAAACAAATGACTGCGCAAGGGCATGAAGATCTGAAGGTGTATAACCTGGCTTATGAATTGGCGATGGAGATATTTAAGGAATCTAAATCTTTCCCACGAGAAGAACGTTATTCGTTGGTTGATCAAATCCGT
>CAYJQR010000032.1:0-19409 GCA_964372345.1 uncultured Planctomycetia bacterium
TGGTGGGATCATAGAAGGCTATTTTACCAAAAAAAGGGGCGCAGTGATAGCAACACCCCTGTCAACGTTCCCGTCACGCGATGAACCAAGCTGTGTGAATAAGTTGATTTAGACCACACCTTTAGGATATAATTGAGGTTATGAAAAAGAAAGAGATTATCAATTCATCTCCGGACATTATGGGTGGTGCAACTGTCTTTGTAGGAACCCGTGTGCCAGTTCAAACCCTAATTGATTATCTCGAATGAGGCGAATCAATCGATGATTTTCTAGAAGGGTTCCCGTCTGTAAAAAGAAAACAAGTCATTGCCTTCCTTGAAACCGTTAAGAAGCAGTACATCAAAAAAGCCGCTTGATCGTGAGAATTTTACTAGATGAATGTATTGACCGCCGGTTTGCAAAAGAGTTTAAAGGTTATTTTGTCCGTACAGTCCCCCAGATGGGTTGGGCAACCATAGATGCTCGGAGCTCTTCCAAAAATAAAAGCAAGACAGACAATTATTATTAGAATCTAAAATGAGATTCTATTGCGTGATTTTGGCGATGACCCTGTCCACCGCTTCTTCAATCGTGTTGCGGCAGACTTCGTAGACCTCCATCGGTTTACCGATAGGATCAGGGATTTCGGCGGACTGCTGGTTCGGTTGAGTCCCGTACGATTTCAAGAGAAAAACTTTTTCTTTCGCCTGAGGAACTTGATAGAGAATTTCGTCTAAGTGAATCTCTCCCATCACCAAAATCAAATCGGCTTTCTCGATCATCTCTTTGGTGAGCAATTGACTTTCATGCGAGCTGACATCTATTTTTCTCTCAGCCATGACTTGAACTGTCTCCGGCGTCGCCTTGAGACCGTTCGGGGCGGCGATACCGGCCGATTCCACTTCGGCATCCGTAATTCCCTTTTCGAGCAGTTTTGCCTTCATGAAACCGGCGGACATGACACTGCGGCAGCTGTTGCCGGTGCAGACGAAGAGGATGCGTTTGATTGGGCTCACGTTTACCTTGATTAGGGGGAGGAAAAGGGGTCCCGAAAAGACGCTATCTCGCACTCTCGTGCGAGCGCTCTCTCTCGGAGCCGACCCTTGACATCGGAAATTTCCGCTGTCAAGGGTGCCCGGCTCCTGCGAGAAGCTTTTCGGGACTCCCTCTCCTCTTCTTCTTTTACTTCTATTCCCAGCAATTTTTCTGGAATCGCTCCCTCGCGAATCAACCGCGGGGGATGGGTTGTGAGGTCTACGATTGTTGACGATTGCTGTAATGGCGTTGGGCCGGCATCGAGGATCAAATCCACTTTATCTCCCAGTTGCTCATACGCCTCCATCGCCGTCACCGGCGCCGGTTCGCCTGAGCGGTTAGCACTCGGGGCGCCGACCGGATTTTTGACCTGTTCCAGCAACGCCAGAGCCGCCGGATGATCTGGGAAACGGAACCCGAATTTACCTCCCCAAGAGTGAGCGAGAGATTCTATTGTCAAGGGTACAGGGTACAGAGTACAGGACCCCTGTACCCTTTTCTTAGCCCTCAGAATCACCGTCAACGGCCCCGGCCACCAGCGATCCATCAATTCCTCTGCTTGGGAACTCACCTCCGCCCACTGGTAAACCTGCGAGCGATCTCCTATATGAATGGTGAGCGGTTTCTCCTCGGGCCGGCGCTTGATTTCATAAATCCGTTGCAATGCCGACTGGTTCAAAAGATTCACCGCAACCCCATAGACTGTCTCTGTGGGAAAAATGACCAGTTCCCCTTGATTAATTCTCTTGGCGGCTTCGGTTATAAGCTTGTGATCTATTTCTCTAAAGTTGATTTTCCAGATTTCCACTTTAAATTAGTCTATTAGAGAGCTGTCTCTTCACGATTGGTTTGAACAACAGCAATATCTCTCTTGCTTTCCTCTTCTACCTGTTCTCCAATTTCTGCAAGAGCAAGGGTAACCCTTCTAGCATCTGGCTGGTTTAAGAACTCATGGTTAGAATCTACTACAATGGTTTCGGTTCCCCCTGTTTCTGATAAAACACTCTGACGTTGTTTTGTACCAGGTGTCTGCGCAACAATGACTTGCCTCTCTTTATCCCAAACAATACGCGTTGGAAAACCAGAAAATAGAGGATCATCGCTCACCAGGGATTCTCCTAATCCCTGAACCAATTCAACCTTCAGTTTTTGTCTCTCCCCCGTGGAGATGTCAGAGGTATGAACCATCAAGGAATAGTCTGCCTTCTCTCCCAGAACGCCTTAGGTTCCCATACTGAAGCATAGACCTCTTGGATAGCCTTAAATAATTCCACCTGCCCCTTGACATGGGGAACTGTCCTGTACATCCCAGAACCAAATCCGGGATATTGTGGCAAATTCTCAGCATTGGTCGCCGCCCGTACAAAAATTCCTCGATGAATATCCCCACGGACAAACACACCTTGTGCCATGTCCATGGGACCTTCATATTGAATCATGAATTGACTCCAGAAGGAATCAGAATAGATCGTCATGTCCTGTAAGATTACAGCTCTTATCTCCTCAAGAATTTCCTCTATATCGTTTTCATCCTCTGATCTGTCGAGTTCTTCAATCAATCCCTGGAATTTTTCCCATAGACCCTGCTCAACTAAGAAATGACTAAAGGTTCTAAAAGGGAGAGCTGACCCTGTAGCAAGATCCAAATGGATACGAGGATCTGACAAATGGATGACAGGACGTGCCACCTTTCCAAGTCGGTTGAGCAAAGCAATTTTATGGCTGACGACTTCAGGTTGGGTTAATTCAGCAGACCCTTCAGAAATGTAAAATTTATCCCCTTCTAAGTGAACCGGAGGCAACACAATCCTTTCTGAGACTAGTTTGGAGGAAACTTCCTGTGAATATGATTTTACCTCTGATAGAGTCGCTTCTCGAAAGACGACATGGTCTTTTGTCACCTCCAATACGACAACCTTGCCTTCCAGTTCTTTCAGACTTTCAGCGCCCGGCCATAGCGCATGAGGTATTCCCCACAGACGTGCCCTTGCCTCAGCATGAGACATCTCTCCGGTCTGCAAGAACGTTACAATGCCGCGAAAGGGACCCACGCGAGGATCTGCGGTTGGCAACACTTCCATCGCAGGAATTGAATTTTGCGGAAGGGAGATCAACCTCTCCAAAGAAGGCATCTCCTCTCTCAGAATGACTAACAAACCTATCCCTTTCCCCATCACTCGTGGGATGGGCGACTCTACTTGTAAAAGCTTTGGGTTTTCTAGCAAAGGTAATGGGGTTTGAGGACTTCCCAAAAATTTCCTGAGCTCGGGGTCTAATTGGCCGATAATTCTTTGCAGTCTGTCGGCAGGAATCCTAGAAAAAACCTCATTGATATTAGCTACTGCTGTAGAATAGATATCCAGCCGCATCCTAGTCTGATTCATTCCTTTGAGAAAAGAAGGAAGGTACCTATTAGTTTGGGTTCAATAGATGTTAACGCTCCCTCTGAGTTATCTGCCGCCAAAATATTTCTCCATGTTGAATGCATCCCCAAGCCAAAGCTGATGAGAATCGCACCCGCTAAGTCAGGACTCAGATAGTAAATAGCTCTTAAGGTCCTTGCCTTATCTGAGAATGTCGTCCTTGTTGATTCAAGGGAAGGAAAGAAGTTTCCCATGTACTCCATAGGCTCGCCCATTTCCTGATCTTCTAAAATCCAACCGAGGATTTCTTGGGCTCGTTGGAGTTCCTCTTGGGTCGGCAATGTCCAGTTGGGATCCCAATAACCAGGAATTTCTGTTTTAGAAATTTCTGAGGAAGGAGAAAGTCCCGCTAGTCCTACTTCTGAAGGCTTCAATGAAATCCCTACCCAGTAAGCGGAAATCGTGATGAGAGAAATTGATATGAAACTACCTTTTATCCCCATAACCTAAACCCCGCTCTTTCAAAATGGCTGTCAAAGGAAAAGACATCCTTGAGGTTCTTCTGACGCATCAGGACAAAGGAAATACAATCGGTGAAACTGATCTCTTGATCCGCAAACTTCTCAAATAACTCCAGAGCTTCATATTCATCTTCACTGGAAGAACGTAGGATCGTTAGAATCTCTGCAGAGAAGATATGACGAGCTCTCTGAGCGGCAAACGGATACCCCGCCCGCCTCGCTAGCAGAGTCAATGTCTCACTTAAGACGAAATTACTTGTAAAACAGCGTTGTCCTGATTCGCCCAGACGTCTCCATCCCGCTATAGCTCTTTGGTGATATTGGTCCCGACTCATATAACGAGCCAGGAAAGCGCCCGTATCAATGTAAATCACGACTCTTTGTCTCCGTAGAGGTAACGATCATGATTTTGGGCAAGATCTCTTGGGGCACGGCCGCGAAAAACTTCCTTGTCCAAAAATAACGGATCCTTCTTTACAGCCGTGGCTGAACCCTGAAGCAAGGAAGAGAGAGATTTTCGCATCAATTCCCCTAGAGAAATTCCTAGCTGGTTTGCGTATTGAATAGCACGTAATCTTAGATCAGCAGGTAACATTATTGTCGTACGCCGCATATCCTACCCCTTTCTATATATACATAATAGCATATACATAATATGTTGTCAAATCCATCCCTATCGCTTCACGATGACGCCAGAAGAATCTCCTTACCACTTCTCTACCACCAAACCAGGCACTCTCTTAAATTCCTCAATATTCAGAGTGGCTAAGGTGTATCCATGGGCAATACAGACAGCCGCAATCCAAGTGTCGTGAGGACCTATCGGAACTCCCCTTTTTTCAAGATCTGCCCATATCTGTGCATGAGTACGGGCAGTCGCTAAATCAATCGGCAAGATAGGAAATTTTTCAAATATCGCTTCAGCAAATGCTGAGCGTCTAGTCTTAATTTTGGTATCCTTAACTCGCCAGACACCGTGGAACAGTTCACTCACCGTGACCACCGAGATGAAAAACTCCTCTTGATCCCTCCCCTTAATTCGATGAGTGATATCCAGATGCCCTCGCTCCACTCCGATCAAAATGCTGGCGTCAATCAAAACGCCCATGGGTCTCTTAACTTTCGCTTGGCTAAACGTGATTTAGCCATTAGAATGTCTTTGAGAAATGCATCGGCTTCCCCTTTAGTTAACGAGGGAAGGGACTTGAGTAATTCAGGAAGATCCCCGAGTCGTCTTCCTTTGGGTGCTGGACCCAGTTCAGCTAGAGCTTTTTTCCCTCTCAGTAAAACGAAGCATTCCCCTCGATAGGCCACTCGATTCAGGTAATCTGAGAAATGCCGACTCACTTCTGTTATGGATACCGCTTGCCCCATTTTTGCCCCTCCTTATAGAGTATTTCCAGTTTCATCTAATAATCAGATTATCATATAATCTGAAAAATGTCAAGTTCTCACAAGGAATTTCCTTTACAAACTGACGCTCGTTAGCTCTGTGTAAGAAAAAGAGGGATCAGGAAATGAAGGGTATGTCCATCTAATCTGGTCAATAGCTTTCAAGAGTCTACTGTATCTCACAGGGACTAAGGAAGGATTGCTCCGCCTAGGGGAATCCAATGCATCGAGTCCGTCCAGAATAGAAAAAATGACTCGATTACGCTCATCGTAGTATTCCTTGTTAAAGAGTAGTTCATCGGAAGGAACGGTGGTCCGATTCCATGCTATATATGAGGGGAAGTCAAAAGAGAGCGCTGCTAAGGCTTGCCGAGGTTTGTTCACTTCCTGTTCCTGTGTACGAACGATCAAGCGATTGAGCGAATCAAAATTGTGGGTAATCCATTTCTTAAATTTGATAATCGTTGTAAAGTGATCAAAGTCCTCCTGCCATTCTCTTATAGAAACAGAGTCGCAGAGTATGCAAAGCATAATCGCTTTAAGAATATGGCTCCATTCATACTTTCTCTCTGTAATATCTCTGTTGGTTAGTGCTCGAAAAATGCCTTTGGCGTAAGGTGAATCAAGACGTCCCTCTATCTCTGTTAGTATTTCATAATACAGCGGCTTACGAATCTCATTTCCCTGAAAGAGAACTCGGCTCTTTTTAAAAATCGGATCCAGGAAATCCTCTCTTTCAGGACTACGATTTGAGTAGGTCACTTGAGAAGGAGATGATAGCATCCCATATCTCATAGACTGTTGAGGATTGGCACTAGCTTGGTAGAGAAAAATTAGGTGAAGGGTAATAAGGATTCGAGTGATTAAACTGACCATAGCGTCTTCTTCAAGTTTTGTTTTTCGCCTTAACCGCTTTTTCCATCTCCTGCTTATGCTGATGTAATTTGCCGATCAGTTTTCTATCACTTAAGGCGAGGATTTCGATGGCAAGATAGGCGGCGTTTTTGGCGCCAGCTTTGCCGATGGCAACCGTGGCGACAGGAACCCCTGCGGGCATCTGTAAGGTAGCGACAAAAGAATCTACTCCGTTCAAGGCGCTGTCCAGTGGGACGCCAATCACTGGTAGGATGGTGTGAGCCGCGACTGTCCCAGCTAAATGAGCCGCACCGCCAGCACCGCAGATAAAAACCTTAAACCCATTTTTCTCTGCTGACTCTGCATACTCGGTGACTAACTTGGGGCTTCGATGAGCTGAGATCACTTTCATTTCGAATGAAACCCCAAACTGTTCTAGAATCTTGCTCGTTTCTTCCATAACTGACCGATCCGAGTCACTCCCCATGAGAATAGCAACTTGTGAATTCATAGATTCTCCTCCTCCCACTATTTATCCCAAAACCTTCAGTTAGGTTCTGGGATTATGCTCTCAAAGTATTACCCCTTCCCATTACTTCATCCCCCAGCCACTGAAAATAGTCTTCTAATATCTGCACTTGAACATCTTTTGTCAATCCAAAATTTTCCTCAGACAGGGATATGATTCTCCCTTGACTCACCTTTAGTTTTGGAAAGAGTTGTTTAAATTGCTGGATAGGACGCGCCATGTTGAGATTAGGTGTCTTAGACAATTTGATCTCACAGGGAAACAATTCAAGATCAGCCCCTTCAACTAACAAATCAACTTCTAGCCCATTGTGAGAACGAAAATAGAATAATCTTGGCCGCTCGGCATGGAAGAAGAATGATTTGACGGTTTCCTGGATGCAAAAATTCTCAAAGAGAGCCCCTGACATTGGACCCTTGATGAGGTGATCTTGATCTCGAATGCCAGTTAAATACGTCACTAACCCACAATCTAGAAAATAAACTTTAGGGCTTTTAGTGACCCGTTTACCAAAATTTTGATAGTACGGGGGTAATAAGTAAATCATCCGGCTGGCCTCTAAAACAGAAACCCATCGTTTGATGGTATTGACACTCAACCCCAGTTCCCTGGACAACGAGGCCAGATTCAATGTCTGAGATACGCGAGAGGCTAATAATTGTATCAAAAGCTGAAAATCACGGAGATCCCCTATATTATACAAAGTACGAATATCCCGTTCTAAATAAGTCTGCAGGTAGGCCCCGTACCATGTACGCGCATCTATGTTTGGCATCAATACCACCTCGGGATAAGACCCAACAAGACAGGCGTGGACAAAACCGTCCATTGGGCGTACCCATTGATCTTTCAAAAAAGGGATGGTTTTCTTTTCCTGGACGTGGAAGGGAAGCAACTCCAAAAGAATAATGCGACCGGCTAGCGAATCCCCTAAATTTTTCATCAGGGTAAATTGCTGTGAAGCTGTTAATAGAAAAAGTCCCTTCTCTTGACGGTTGCCATCAATCACCATTTTAAGATAAGAAAATAATTGAGGGACGTACTGGACTTCATCCAATATCACTTTATGCCCCAACTGTTCCAGGAATAATTTTGGGTCGGAAATAGCCTGCTCCCTCAACAGGGGATCATCAAAAGTGACATAGCGATAACTCGTTGAAAACAATTCCTTTAAGAGAGTAGATTTTCCACATTGTCGGGGCCCTGTAATTGCCAGGGCAGAGAACTGCTTCACCAAGTGTGTCAGCGATTCTTCAATTTGCCGATGAACGTATCCCATTTGATTTTCAGAGGATACCTGAATGGAAGGAGTATGTCAAGACAAATATGCAACCATATTGCAAAAAATCATAGAACGTCCGCTTAAAATTAATGGGCCTGCCTTGACAAGGAGTATTCTCATGGTAAACTTCTTATGAATGGTGGTCAAGGCGGAAAGGACAGGTTTAGTACCTTTTGTGTTATCGGGTAAGAAGATATCATCAATGGACCTTCTATTGAAGACTACTTTGTTTTTGTCTATCACCACAATCATCCTATTCTTCGCCTCTCCGTTTTCTATGGAAGATAGTCTTGAAGATAATCTCTCTCCTCCACAGCAAACATCAGGAAGGACAAAAACCATAGCTTTTTCAAACAAAGAAATCGGCATTCGTTACAAAAATTTTAAAAATACCTTTGCTCAATTTTTGAAAGACACAGGAAATCCTAACTTGGCATCACTGTCAGAGTTTATGCTCGATTACAAAATTACTGGAGATGGACATGGACTCTACGTTAGCTCTGATCCAACAGTGGTCAAGAAGATAGGAATTTACTTGAAATTCCAAGAGGGGCAACAAATCCTTGACTTAGGAAGTGGCCGTGGAATGGTTGCGATTTTGCTTGCGGCACTTTTTAAAACTAGAGTAACAGGAATTGAATGGGATGAGGAGCTTTGGGAATTCAGCGAAAAGTGGCGCCGATACGCAGAGAAAGCTGGACTTATCAAAATAGGAGATGTAAAATTTTTGAAGGGGAATTTTTTAGATGATCGATATTCATGGAGGGAATATGACTTTATTTATTACTACCGCAATGGCTATGTATCTTTCACATCCATTGCAAAAAAATTAAAAGAACAGTTGAAAAAAGGAGGTGTTCTTATTTATAGAGTGCTAGGATGGGGTCCTTTGTTTAAGAATAAGGAACTCTCTTTGTTAACAAAAATTGGTTTTGATGTAAAAAAGAACTTCTTTGTACCAATTACGATGGTACTTGTTAAACAACCGATGGAGCGGGGGTCTTTTCAAAGTGACTTTCGTGATTTGCAACGTGCTCTTTAGCTAATTTTATGAAGTTTACTGATACTTTCCCCCAATATCCCTTCGATAATGCATCCCTTCAAATTTGATTTTTGACACCGCCTGGTAAGCGCGCCCGACGGCGGTTGGAATATCTTCCCCCAGCGCTGTGACTCCTAAAACTCGGCCCCCTGCCGTTACCAGCTTGTCGTCCTTCTGCGCCGTTCCCGCGTGAAATACCGAGACGTACGGCATCTTGACCGCTTTATCCACTCCTTCGATTACTTTTCCTTTTTCGAAATGCCCCGGATACCCCTGGGATGCCAGCACGACGCAGGCGGCGGCGCGCGGATCCCACGAAACTTCGATTCTATTGAGTTCTCCTTTGGACGCGGCTTCCATCATTTCCAGAAAATTCCCTTGCAGACGAGGAAGGATCACTTGAGTTTCCGGATCGCCGAAGCGAACGTTAAACTCCAACACCTTGGGGCCTTTCACCGTCAGCATCAACCCCGTATAAAGAAGGCCCCTGTAAATAATCCCTTCCGCGCGAAGCGCCCCCAGCGTTGGATAAACAACTCGAGTTAATACCTCTTGCTGGATTTCAGTCGTTAGTTTAGGAGTCGGTGAAAAAGCTCCCATCCCACCGGTGTTGGGCCCTTCATCACCATCGAAAACACGCTTGTGATCCTGCGCGCTCGCCAAAGGAATGACATATTCGCCGTCGGTGACAACCAAAAATGAAGCTTCATCTCCCCAAAGCACTTCTTCGATGACAACCGCGTCTCCTGCGTCGCCAAAATTTCTTTTTTGCATGACTTGATCGAGGAAAAGTTGAGCTTCTTTCTTCGTCTGGGCGACGCAAACCCCTTTGCCGGCCGCTAAACCGTCCGCTTTAACCACAATCGGAGTCCCGACCGTCTCCAGATACTTGGATGCTTTCTTATAATCGCGAAACGATTCAAAATGTGCCGTAGGGATATGGTAACTCCGCATCAATTCTTTAGCGAATACTTTGCTTGCTTCCAAGCGAGCCGCTTTTTTGTTCGCCCCAAAACAAAAAATTTCCTCCTGCTGAAACTTGTCAACGATCCCTTTTGCCAGCGGGGCTTCAGGCCCGACGACAACAAAATGGATCCGATTCTCTTTGCTCCATTTCAGCAGGCGATGGATATCGTCGGCCGCGATGTCCACCCGTTCGGCGATTTCAGCAATGCCGGGGTTGCCGGGAGCGCAATAAAGCTGGACGTCTCCATGATCCTGCGCTATCCGCCAGCAGATCGCGTGTTCTCTGCCGCCGCCGCCGATGACTAGGACTTTCATTATTTTGCGCCTCAATTGCTTTGAGGGCAGGCACGGTGGCCTGCCCCTAAATGACGATTACCTTACCATTTCCCTTCTCAATAGTCCCGATTTCCCAATTTTCGATTCCAAAGCGAGACAAAATTTTTTGTGTTTGTGAAACCTGCCTGGGTGACACCACAAGAATCATGCCGATCCCCATGTTAAAGGTTCGATACATTTCTTCGGCAGGAACCCCTGCCGATTGAATTCTTTCAAAGATTACGGGAACTCTCCACGCGTTTTTCTGGAGCCGGGCGATGGTTCCCTTTGGCAAAATTCTTCCCAGTTTTTCATAAAAACTCCCGCCGGTGATGTGCGCGATGCCGTCTACCGAGACCTTGCTTAAAAGACTCAACACCGGTTTGACATAAATTCTTGTCGGCTTCAAAAGCTGACTCACCCACCGGTGGATTCGCTTTTCACCCAATGCTTTCCTGGCGAGAGAAAAACCGTTACTGTGCAAACCGGAAGAGGCCAATCCTATCAAACAATCTCCCGGTCGAATTTTTAAGCCATCAATTAATTTTGATTTTTCGACGACACCCACGGTGAACCCAGCAAGATCATACTCATTCGGTTCATACATTCCCGGCATTTCGGCCGTCTCGCCGCCGATCAAAGCGCATTCCGCCTGCCGGCACCCCGCGGCAATACCAGAGACCACCTGTGCCAAAACCTTTGATCGCAGTTTCCCGCAAGCGATGTAATCCAGAAAGAACAGGGGCTTCGCGCCAACACAGAGAATGTCGTTGACATTCATCGCCACTAAATCAATCCCAACGGTATTGTGACGACCCAGTTCCTGAGCGATTTTTAGTTTGGTCCCTACTCCATCGGTTGATGAAACGAGCACCGGATGCCGATAGCCGATGAATCTCCCATCAAAGAGCGCGCCGAACCCGCCGATCCTTCCCAACACGCCGGGAATGATGGTTGTTTTGGCATCAGAGCGTATTTTCTCTATAAACCGTCCCGCGGTGACAATATCTACGCCTGATTTTTTGTACGTATGAGAACTCATCTTCTGCCAACTCATCCCTTCTCAGCCGCTCCTCCCTCGCCGTGCGTTCTCTCTAATGCGTACTTATCTCCTTCCGTAGGAACTTTGGTCCGGTACTCGCCGCTGTAACAGGCGGTGCAATATTCCTGTGACGCGGCCACGCAGGAAAGCATTCCTTCCAAACTTAAATAGCCCAGCGTATCCACCTCGACAAACTTCCGAATTTCTTCAACAGTGTGCGTCTGGGCGATGAGTTCTTTCCTGGTTGGGAAATCAATCCCGTAAAAACAGGGGTGACGGATCGGCGGACAGCTGATTCTCATGTGAATCTCTTTGGCGCCCGCTTCTCTTAAGCTCCGGACCCTGTTACGGCAAGTGGTCCCACGGACGATGGAATCGTCAACCACCACAAGGCGCTTTCCCTTGATCACGTCTTTTAACGGATTAAATTTTACTTTCACGTTAAGGTCTCTAATCTCCTGAGACGGCTGAATAAAAGTACGGCCGATGTAGTGATTCCGGATCAACCCGTGGGCAAAAGGAATCTCTGATTGATGGCTGTATCCCAAAGCGGCGGCATTTCCGGAATCGGGAATAGGAATCGCCAGATCCGCTTGGGCGGGATGCTCAATGGCCAACTGTCTCCCTAATTTCTCGCGGACCACTTGAACATTTTCGCCGAAGACACGCGAATCAGGACGTGAAAAATAGACGTGTTCAAAGATACAATAAGCGCGCCGGATGGATTTTCCCATTGGGAAAAACGAGTGGATTCCTTTCTCGTCAATGATGATAATCTCCCCAGGTTCCACTTCCCGGACAAACTTCGCATGGATCAGATCCAGGGCACATGTTTCAGAAGCCAGAACATACGCCTTGTTCAGTTTTCCCAAACAGAGAGGTCTAAACCCGAGCGGATCCCGAACCCCCATCAACTGGTTCTCGGTTAGAAAAACAAAGGAATAAGCCCCTTCGAGCAGTTTGACTGTTTCGGACAATGCCTGCTCTCTGGACGCATACTGCGGACGGGCCATCATATGGAGTACGATTTCACTATCGGTGGTCGTTTGAAAAATCGAACCGTACGCCTCTAATTCGTCGTGAAGCCGCGCGGCATTGACCAAATTCCCGTTATGGGCCAAAGCCATGTTCCCGCGGGAATAATTGACCACTAACGGCTGGGCGTTTTTTGGCAGACTGGAGCCGGTCGTCGAATATCGGGTGTGACCGATCGCGATCCGCCCGGGCAGACGATTCATGATCTCCTCGGTAAAAACTTCACCCACCAACCCCATTCCTTTATGGAGATGAATCTGTTTCCCGTCGCTGGAAGCAATGCCGGCGCTCTCCTCGCCGCGATGCTGGAGCGCGTAGAGTCCCAGATAGGTGATCTTCGCCGCTTCCCGGTGGCCGTAGATCCCAAAGATGCCGCAGTGCTCTTTTTTGTCGTGAGTCGTGAGTCGTGAGTCGTGAGTCATTACCATTTTTCCCTCTGTACCTCCGTTGTCATTCTTCGTCCCCGAAGTGGACGAAGAATCTCGCTTTTAAAAACGAGATCCTTCTGCGCCAGAGGCGCATCCGCCTCCGGCGGAGACTCGCTCACTGCGTTCGCTCGCTCAGGATGACATATAATAAGCTATTGCCCCTCTCCAATATCGTTCAATTTCACCTACATCCATTTTGATCCATTGCCCGATTTTCAAATCATCCCCGCGCACGATCCCGATTTTGGAGAAAGGAACTGACAGCCGTTTTGCCAGTTGATTCAATTCGTCTGTAAACGTCTTTGAGGCAGAAATAACGACACGGGATTGCGTTTCGCCGAATAACAAGGCGTCTAAACGAATTTTTTTTTCTAAATTAATCTCCGCGCCGATTTTTTTATCGCCCATGACACAGCATTCGGCCAACGCCACCGCCAACCCTCCTTCGGAGCAATCGTGGGCAGAATGAATCCAGCCATTGCCAATCGCCTCTCGCAAGAATTGATGAACTCGTTTCTCTAACTGCAAACCTAATCGGGGAGGAAGTCCCTTTTTGAGACCGTGGATTTGCTTGAGGTATTCACTGCCGCCAAGTTCTTCTTTGGTTTCGCCGATGAGAAAAACCAGATCGCCTTCTTTTTGGAAATAACTGGTTACAAATGGTACTGGGCTAGGAGCTGGGAGCTGGGAGCTAGGTAACTGCTTACCTGAACGCTGAACGATGTACGCTGAACGCTGAATCAATCCTACTATCCCAATCATCGGCGTCGGATCCACCGCCCCTTGCGGGCTTTCGTTGTAGAAACTGACATTCCCTCCCGTCACGGGAATATCCAATACACGGCACGCCTCACTGATTCCTTCAACCGCCTTACGAAACTGCCAAAATACTTCAGGATCTTCGGGATTTCCGAAATTCAGACAATCGGTCAATCCGATCGGTTCCGCTCCTACACACGCGACATTTCTTGCCGCCTCAGCGACCGCGATTTTTCCCCCTTCGAAAGGATCAAGATAACAATAAGTGCTGTTACAGTCGGCGCTCACCGCAAGATAATCTCCTGTTTCTTTTACTTTCAGAATCGCCGCGTCCCCCTTGCCAGGTAATCCAACACCCAGGGTGTTGGTTCGCACCATGTAATCGTATTGCTGATAGACCCATTCTTTACTGGCGATCGTCGGGCTGGAGAGCAACTTTTTCAAAACAGCCAGCGGATCTTTCACTTCTGGAATTGTCTCCAGGTCGAGATGCTGGACTTCTTTTAGATACTTCGGGACACTCATTGATGGGTTATAAACCGGCGCTTCGTCGGTTAAACACTTTGCTGGAATCTCAGCAACCAGTTTCCCGTGGTCTCGAATGCGCAAGAGTCCGTTATTGTTGACATGACCGACAACAACACCGTGCAAATCCCATTTTCTAAAAATCTTTTCGGCCTCTTTTTCTCGTCCCTTTTTAACAATCACTAACATCCGCTCCTGGCTCTCGGAGAGCATAATTTCATAAGCCGACATTCCTGTTTCCCGACGGGGGACAAAAGCAACATCCACATCCATGCCGCTGTTTCCACGGCTCGCGGTCTCGCAAGTGGCACAGGTAAATCCAGCCGCTCCCATATCCTGAATCCCAATTACGGCGTCGCTGTCGAGAAGCTCCAGACACGCTTCCAATAAGAGTTTTTCCATGAAAGGATCCCCCACTTGCACTGCCGGGCGATCTTCTTCGGACTCCTCCGTTAATTCGCGCGAGGCAAAACTGGCCCCGCCTAACCCGTCTCTGCCGGTCGCCGCACCTAAATACATGACGGGGTTCCCAACGCCGGTGGCCTTTCCCTTTGCCAATTTCTCATGTTTCACAATCCCAACACACATGACATTCACCAAAGGATTTTCACTATAGGATTCATCAAAATAGACTTCCCCACCGACCGTTGGAATACCAATACAGTTGCCGTAATCGGCAATTCCTTTGACCACTCCTGAAAAGAGCCGCTTCACTTTAGGGGAATCCAGCTTTCCAAACCGAAGCGAGTCTAACAGCGCAATCGGCCGCGCCCCCATCGTAAAGATATCGCGGATGATTCCCCCGACGCCGGTGGCCGCCCCGGCATGCGGTTCCACCGCCGAGGGATGGTTATGCGATTCGGCTTTAAAGACAACGGCGTAACCATGTCCGATATCCACGACGCCGGCATTTTCCTCTCCGGCCTTGACGAGGAGCCGCTTCCCTTCACGAGGAAGCAGTTTCAGCGTCGTGCGACTGTGTTTGTAGCCGCAATGCTCGCTCCACATCACGCCGAAAATTCCTGCTTCGACAACGTTGGGCTCCCGTCCCAGAAATTGACAGATTTTTTGGTGCTCTGGATCTGTGACTCCGTGGCTTTTGGCGACTTGCCTAGATTGTATGGTTTTTTGATAAATAGTCGTCATGTTAATTTTCTCGATTGAGATTTAGCATTCCATTCATTTAAGATTGATTCCCAGACCTTTCGTCCATCAGCAGAACCTAGTTCTAATTCACTTGCCCGCTCCGGGTGGGGCATCATCCCTAAAACGTTCCCTTTTTTGTTGCAAATGCCGGCGATATTTTCAAGAGAACCGTTTGGATTAGCTTCCTCAGTAATTTGTCCATTTTCATCGCAGTAACGAAAGACAATCTGATTATTCTCTTTGAGACATTTTAATGTCGCTTCATCCGCGAAATAGTTTCCTTCGCCGTGGGCGATCGGGATTTTCAAGGGCGCGATAAATCGCGCCCCTACATTACAGACGTTGGTAAACGGCGTATTCGTATTCTCGACTTTCAGATGGACAAATTTACAGACAAATTTCAAACTGCGGTTTCTCAGCATCGCCCCCGGTAAAAGTCCCGCCTCAAGGAGAATTTGGAAACCATTGCAGATGCCGATCACAAGCCCTCCTTTGCTGGCAAACTGAACGACTTCCTTCATAATAGGGCTGAATCGAGCGACCGCTCCTGTGCGGAGATAATCCCCATAGCTGAAGCCGCCGGGAAGCACCACACAGTCCACATCTTCCAGCGAATGCTCCTTATGCCAGAGCATCTTTACTTCCTGCTTGAGCAGATCGCGCAGAACATGTTCACAGTCGTGGTCGCAGTTGGAACCTGGAAAGACAACAATGCCCAATCGCATAGATAACTAAACCTTCTTTGTCATTCTGAGCGACTGAGTCCGCCCTCCGGTGGACGAAGGAGTCGAAGAATCTCGTTTTTTAGATCCCTCGACTCGTCCCGCCCCCACTGCTTGGCTTTGCGCCAAGCAAAGCCATGGGGGCGAGACTCGCTCGGGATGACATCATATCTCACAGTATTTCATATTCCTCAATTACCGGATTCACCAGGAGTTCCTCACACATCTTTTCCGCCGTCTGCTTGGGATTTCCCGATTTCCCATTGAAGGTCACCTCGATATATTTCCCCATTCTGACTCCAGAGATTCCTTTGAATCCTAATGACTCCAACGCGTGTTGAACCGTCTGTCCTTGAGGATCGAGGACTGATTTTTTTAAGGTAACAACAACTCGAATCTTCGTGTCTCGTTTCGTCGTCTGTCGTCTGTCGTCCGTCGTCCGCTTCTGTCTTTTGCCTTTTCCACTTTCCACTTTCCACCCTCCACTTTCTATAGATGAACATCCATCACTCGCCGCAGAACCTCCTGATAGGCATCTTCAACCCCGCCGAGATCCCGGCGGAAACGATCTTTGTCCAGTTTCACTTTAGTCCCTTCTTCCCAGAGTCGCATCGTGTCAGGGGAGATTTCATCCGCTAGAAGAATCTGCCCGCTATGGAATCGTCCAAATTCCAGTTTAAAATCCACCAGATCCAGCCCGCGTTCTTTGAAAAAAACGATCAGGGTCGCGTTCACTTTGAAGGAGAGACGTCGTATTGTCTCTAATTCCTGCTCGGTCGCCAGATTCAAAGCGAAGATATGGTCATCATTGATCAAAGGATCTTCGAGCGCGTCACTTTTGTAATGCCATTCAAAAACCGGTTTCTTAAGCAACATCCCTTCTTCAATCCCAAGCGTCTTCGCCATCCCTCCCGCGACGACATTGCGTATCGTCACTTCCAGCGGGATGATTTGGACTTTCTTGACTAGCATCTCGTGATCGCTGACCAGCTTCACAAAATGGGTTTTGATTCCTTCTTTTTCTAAAAGCTGGAAAAGCCGCGCGGAGATTTGGTTATTGATCGCCCCCTTGCCGAGAATGGTTCCGCGTTTTTGGGCATTGAACGCGGTCGCGTCATCTTTAAATTCCTGCAACAAAACGTCAGGGTCATCGGTGATATAGAGTTTTTTGGCTTTCCCTTCGTAGATCAGTTCTCCTTTTTCCATCTTCGCCTCCGGTGTTGGCATGATTGTTCCTTTCTGTTTCAGGGTACAGCGTACAGGGTTCAGGGTTCAGAAAAAAACTCTTTTTAGAATCGTATCCACGTTTTTCAAATAATAGGACACATCAAAACACTCCTCGATTTCCGCTGTGGAAAGTTTTCCAGTCACCCGCCAATCGGATGCAATCAGTTTTTTAAGCGCGGTCTTTTCCTGCCAGGTTTTCATCGCGTGCTCCTGCACAACTCCATACGCTTCCTCACGGGTCATTCCCTTGGCCACTAAAGCCAAGAGAACACGCTGCGAAAAAATCAGCCCTCCGCTGGACTCGATATTTTCTTTCATCCGGTCCGGGTAGACCAGCAATCGTTCAATGACATCGCTCATTTCATACAGCATGAAATCCAGGGCAATACAGGAATCGGGCAAAATCACTCTCTCAACCGAGGAATGGGAAATATCCCGCTCATGCCACAGCGCCACATTTTCCATACCCACTATTGCGTTCCCCCGCAGTAAACGGGCTAACCCGCTCACCCGTTCACACCGAACAGGGTTTCGTTTGTGCGGCATGGCGCTGGAGCCCTTTTGTCCCTCTTCAAAGGGTTCTTCGACTTCACGCACTTCGGTTCTTTGAAGGTGACGAATCTCGGTAGCCATCTTCTCCAGCGTCGCTCCGACTAAAGCGATCACCGACAAAAATTCCGCGTGACGGTCCCGTTGAATGACCTGAGTGGAGATCTTAGCCGCTTTTAGCCCTAATTTTTGACAAATAAACTGCTCGACCTTGGGAGGCAGATGGGCAAACGTTCCGACCGCGCCAGAGATTTTTCCCACCGCCACGCGCTCCCGGCATCCTTTGAGCCGATCAAGATCTCTGCCGACTTCTTCATACCAGAGCGCCAGTTTTAACCCCAGCGTCGTCGGTTCCGCGTGAACGCCGTGGGTACGTCCCATCATGACTGTTTTGGCGTGGCGTTTTGCCTGGTGGGCTAAAATTTTCTGTAAATGTGCCGCGCGCGCGATTAAAAGATCAGCCGCTTCGGTCATCTGACACCCCAGAGCGGTATCCAAGACATCGCTGGAGGTCATTCCATAATGGAGGTACTTCCCCGCCTCTCCGGCCTGCTCGGCGAGATGGGAAACAAACGCCACCACATCGTGCTTGGTTTTCTGCTCGATCTGGGCGATGCGCTCAGGATTGATTTTCAGGAGTTTCTTCAGCTTAGGGAGGACCGTCCGAGGAATCAGCCGAATTTTCGCGGCTCCCTCACAGGAAAGAAGTTCTATCTCAAGCATCTTCTGGAGCTTATAGTTGTCGCTCCAAATCCTCCCTATCTCCGGGAGGGTATAACGGGGTATCATCCCACCACCTGCCTTTCGCCACCACCTACTGACTGGGAAACTAGAGGAATGATTGTACTATACTTACCCATTTTCAGGCAATGGATTTTCCCCCGTCTACCGGAATGACGGTTCCTGTAATGTAGTCGCTCTCGATGAGGAAAAGAACGGCGCGTGTGACATCATCTGGAGCGCCAAATCGCTTCAAAGGAATTGATCGCAAAGCCCGCTCGCGCTGCCGGGAAGTCCACCCGGTGACGGGAGGAAGAATGGTTCCTGGAGCGATGGCATTCACCTGGACCCTAGGAGCGAGCGCTTTGGCAAGACCCTGGGTCAGTGTTACCAGCCCGGCTTTCGAGACACAGTAGGGAACAAAATCAGCCCAGGGACGAGAAGCGGCAATGTCAGCGATATTGATGATTTTGCCTCCGCCTCGTTTCACCATCTCCATCCCCAATGATCGGGATAATAGGAATGGCGCTTTAAGATTGACGTCCAGGAAACGGTCCCACTCCGCTTCCGTGACAGAAGAGATGGGGGTAGAGAAAAACTCCGAAGCGTTATTGACTAAAATATCCACCCGCCCAAACAGCGCCAGCGCCTGACGAGCTAATCGTTCCACCTCATGGGAGTTTGATAAATCACACTGGAGGGAATGGGCATGAACTTTTTTTCTTCTGATTTGAACGGCGGCAACGCGCGTTTCTTTCTCCGAAGTTCTGTATTGAAGAATGATATGAATCCCTTGTTCCGCCAAAGCCAGCGCAATCGCTTTCCCTAGACGAACCGCGCTCCCTGTGACTAACGCAACCTTTCCTTTAGGTTTCATCACTAGAATAACTTTACTCTAATTACCCATTTTTGACATTAAAAAAAGCCCTGTCAAGACATTTAAGAATGTCGGTGAGATCAGAACCGTAGAGACATCT
>CAYJQR010000033.1:0-17774 GCA_964372345.1 uncultured Planctomycetia bacterium
AACTCAAGTTTTCGCCTAAAGGCGAGGGATATATCCCCATTGTGGGACATTATATGTATTAAGTCTACCCATCAAGCCATCTTCTGACGTCTGAGAGCTATAAACAGGATATTCCCCAGCTTTATTAGCAATTTCCTCATTGCTGATTACACGACCTCGCCCGAGATAACACAACGCCCGAATCGGGGCAATATTCCAATCTCTCGGAATTTCCCCAATCCACTCAATCCCCGAATCTTTATATGCCGTGTATCGTTTCATAAAACCAGTACTTTATCCAATACAGTTCAAGTAGTTTTTTATTTGTTTCAACTTATCTACTTGTTGGTTCAAATTCGTAAATTGCCTCAAAAAATTAAAGAATTTTTCATCTTCATAGCAATAGCTATCATAAATAACCTTACTGCCACCGGTTAAGTTCGGTGAATTGCTACTCTTTTCCCTTCGCACCTGAGACGGAGATGTCTCTTTTTGCATGCTCATATTCAGAGCTGTTTGAAGATATTTAAAATCAGTGTTATCTCTCAAAGATTCATAAATTTCTTGGAAATATTCGCAGAGAAGCAGCAAAAAAATCAGCGCGGACACATCCTCTAGATTTCTTTCGGCTTGGAATAATCCCATAGACTCTAACATCATCAGCTTATTTACGATACGCTCTGCACGTCGTGGATTTCCCAAGAGATCGCCACCAAACACATTGTCAATAGTAACTAACTTTTCAAACAATTTATCCCTAGAGTCGCCTGAGTTTGAAACGGCCTCGTATTTCTTCGCCCATTCATATCTTTTAAGGAAATGGTACGTCCCATAACTGGAATTGTGATTTTCTCTCTTGCGTGGCAGAGGCATTTTCAAAGCAATATGCACAATTTTTTCTAAATAATGAGCTCCATCAAAATTAGGATAACGATGTCTAATTGCTTTAATGACATTTTCTTTATCCATTGCTAACACATAAATACATGGAACTCCCTCAATAGAAAGAAAACTGGAGATGTCTTCCAAGAGATTTACGGTAATATCCGGAAGACAACGATCGAGGTTATCGATGAAAACTGTTAGTTTCTTCTTCGCGGTTTTATTCAAAAGGGTTTCAATAAAAGCCCTGTATTCTTTTTCAATCGAAGCGACATTATCATCATATTTTTTGTAGTGTTTATATTCCTCCTCATAGGTCTGGAGAGCCATCTTTACTTCCCCAACATCAACGCCTATCTTATTTTTAAGAAATTGATTGACCATAACCAGCGCGGCGCTTGTTACGATCTTCTTAGCGCTATCTTTTACGTCCTCAAATTTGGATAAGTGTTCCCGTTGAAGAGCGCAAATAAGAGGTAGAATCAAATTGCATTCATACCTATATTTCCACGCATCAAAAATCAGAGTTAAACAGTCATCGTTTCTTAAATCCTCTTCTAATGCCTTTATCATTTCGGTCTTCCCGCTACCCCATGAACCATATAACCCAATTGTCAAGGGAGGCACCGTAGATCTTATAACTTTTATAAAAATTTCTCGGGCAGAGTCTAAACCTAACGTATCAAAATCCGCGTATTTTTTGCCTTTATCGCGAATATGTTCTCCAATTCTAAAATTATCATTGTCACTCATGCTAACCTCCCAATACCTCACCCATCAGCCCCTCGGTCTCTTTTTCCAATGCGAGGATATCCTTGCGAATCTCTTCAAGTGATCTTAGCGGTTTGTATTTGTAAAATTCCTTGGTGAAATTTATTTCATAGCCAACCTTGTCTTTGCTTCTGTCCATCCACGCATCAGGCACGTGAGGTAGAACTTCACGCTTGAAGTACTCCTCAATGTTCTCGGACAGGGGGACATTTTCTGTGTCACGCAGTTCAGTATCCGGCTCTGGCATACCGTCTTTATCTTTACAGATATCTGCTGTCTCATCCCTCTCGGAAATGGCTTCAAGAATAGCTTTTATTACCGGCGCTTTGATATTTAATCCAGCCTTGTCTATGGCTCCTTCGATGACCGTTACAAATTTATACAGGTTCTTATAGAGCTTAGCTCCATCCATTCCCGCAAGCATAGCTTTAATCACCTTCTGTAAGTTTTCGCCTTCCTCAACCTCCTTGACGCCTTCCTTGCCCTTTTTCTTGGACTTAGCGAGATTAACGAACCCTGTTTGCTGATCCAACCGGGCGATCCTCTCAGTGGAAGTTTGAAAGTTCAACCGCAATGGCCGATCGACCGTCACACGGGTATACCCAAAATACTCATTCGGAAAGATTTTGCTGAATTTGCCATTCTTGAACGCACCGTAAATTTTCGTAACCTCCGCAATATGCTCATCGCTGATTTCATTTCGTTTATTCCCGAGACTGCGAGCCATTTTGCTAAAAAACTCAACCGCGTTAATAAACTGAATCTTGCCTTTGTGCTCCTTCTCTTTTCGGTTCGTAACGATCCAGATATAGGTCGAGATGCCGGTGTTATAGAAAAGCTGATCCGGCATTGCTATAATCGCTTCGAGCATATCTTTTTCGATTATCCATTTTCGGATTTCACTTTCTCCACTTCCTGCGCCACCTGAAAAAAGCGGAGAACCGTTAAAAACTATCCCTAGCCGCGCGCCGCCATTTTCCGGCCGCATCTTTGAGATCATGTGCTGTAGAAACAAGAACGAACCATCACTAATCCGCGGAAGTCCTGCCCCAAAACGCCCAGAAAAACCCAACTGCTCGTATTCCTTGGTAATTTCCTCCTCAATCTTTTTCCACTCCACACCGAAGGGAGGATTGCTCAGCATATAGTCGAATTTTTCATCCTTAAGGCCGTCTTGCGTAAATGAATTACCGAATTTGATATGCTCAGTATTCTGCCCTTTGATAAGCATATCTGAATTACAGATAGCGTAGGATTCCGGATTAAGCTCTTGGCCGAATACGCGCAGATCCGCATCGGGGTTTAGCTCGCGCAGATATTCCTCGGCAACCGATAACATACCACCTGTCCCGCAAGCGGGATCATAGAGCGTTTTGACAATGCCCTTCTTTGTCAGCACATCTTTATCATTCAAAAATAGAATATTGACCATAAGCCGGATAACTTCACGTGGCGTGAAATGTTCTCCGGCTGTTTCATTGGAAAGGTCGGCGAACTTGCGGATAAGCTCTTCAAAGATATAGCCCATCTCGATGTTCTTTATTTTGTCCGGGTGCAGATCAACTTCGGCAAAACGCTTGACGACCATATACAAGAGGTTCGATTTATCAAGCCGCTCGATATGATCATTAAAATTAAAATGTTCCAGAATACTGCGGGCGTTCTTAGAAAAACCGTTGATATAATTTCTAAGATTGGCGGCAATATCATTCGGGTCAGCAACAAGTTTCTGGAAATCAAATTTGCTCTTATTATAAAAGGACAACTTCGCTTTTTTCTTAAGCACTGCTTCAGCGGCCTCTGGCGACAATCCTTTGGTTTGCGACAAATACGACAACACTGCTTCCTTAGTCGGCTCAAGCACGCAGTCCAAACGCCGCAAAACTGTAAGAGGTAGGATTACCCGGCCATATTCGGACTGCTTATAATCGCCTCGGAGTAACTCCGCAATGCTCCAGATAAAATTTGCACGTTCTTCAAAATTGACCGCCACTCCCAACCCTCCGTTACTTTGTCTGTTCCCCCCCGAAACGAATTCTTACGATTTTAGCGCTTCATAGTACTGGCAATAATCGCATTCTTCTCCAAAATCAGGGATATCTGGGCCTAGCAGGCATTTGTGAATTTCGTGGATCGTTTCCTCGATCCAGCCGTCGTTTCCATCATAAGGAATCAATTTGATATTAAATTCCAGCTTATTGTCAAAGGTTTCTTTATCCGTGATCCCGTTACAATACACAAAATATCCTGTTGAGGAGACTTTAAAACCGTTCCGTCTAAACAACCACTGGTAGACCTCCATCTGTCTTTTGTAAGAGATCTGCCAATCGGCATCTATATCTACTTCCCCATTCTTTGAGGTACTTTTGTAATCAACAATGATTAACTTCCGACCGGGGTTAATCCATACGTCATCCACTCCTCCTGTGATGATAAGATTGGTGGGTTGGTGTAAATAAGTGATCCCTCGTTTGCGAGCATCCCGCCATTCTTCGATTTTCTCATGCTGGAAAGGAACAGCGTTTATTCCATAGGTCTTCATTAACGGGTGAGCAGTTCCTTTAGCGCGATAGAGATCAAATTCTTTTTTAAGAAGAGTGTCTACTGCCGAATTTAAAGTGAATGGGAATCCCGGCGGGCGATCTATCCCAAGTCGGCGATCCAAGTAAAAGCATCGCCGGCAATTCATGAACAGTTCAATCCTTGTCCGGCTTAGTTTGAATGGTTCACTCGATTCTGGATCAAAAAGATTTCTAGACCGTTTGGCGTTGTAGTATTGAGACATCCTGGCTGTTCTTCCTTTCCTGACCCGCTCTATAAAATTTATCTCGCAACTTATTCCCTTCCTTGCGACTAACGCTTTCCACATATCGTATTTTGCCTTGCAGACTATCTGGGCTCATGTTTTCGGATTCCTCTCCTATCCCATAACTTAAGATATCCCTATTTAAATCCCGAATATATTCTTCCGGTATGGTGGGAATCGGCCCTTCATTGACAACAAGACCTGTAACAATTTGTTTTTGGTTCTTAGTCCTAATTTTAACCTTTCTCTCCTGTGTCCTAAATCCTATCTGACGTATCATTTTCCGGATCAAATTTTTTAACTTCGAGAGATTGTAGCTGCCAGAAAAGCAGATATCATCTTGGTAAAAAGTAACCTTTGAACCAAAACGATTGGCTAAGTTGGAAAATCTCTTTTCGTGTTCAGCAAAAACAAGGTTCGCAATGGTGGAACTAGCAGGAGCCCCTTGCGGGAGATGATGCTTATAAGAAGTTAAATTCGCTAGTACGGATGCCACTTCCGATGAACATCCTAACCGTTTAAAAGTTTCTTTGATGCGTTCATAATGGATGGAAGAGAAATAGTCTCGGATGTCAAAGCACGCAACGAATTTCTTGTGGATGTGTTGTCTGGCATTCTCGATGTGACTCTTATGTTTGACAGAACCATAAAAATTATCCGGCAACTTAATTTCCTGCAGGAGTCTATTAACTTTTTTCTGGACGTCTTTGAGTACCGGTTTTGGCTCATTTGTGACTCTGAAACCACCTGACGCTTTTGGTTTCTTCCTGTCGGGCTTGTACTGTTGTGAAGACTTAGATGCCAGCTTTCTTAACATATCCTCCGGAAAGCCCAGTCGAAGGGCAAAATGGCCCCCTGTTTTGATATTAAGCATTGATTTACTGTAATAAGGAGCAAAATTCATTTATTTTGTTTCTTATGACGATAACGTAACCGTTGGAGATCAAAGATGATTACTTTTAGTTTTTCCTTGATGTCCTTAGCCACAGGACCCAGTCCAGATTCATTCAATTCATCTAAGAAAAAGAAAGTTAGAGGGATGGCTAATTCTTTGGAGATTCTTTTAAGAAAAGATAGACTGGGATCTCTTTTTCCATTTTCTACTAAGTAAAGGTAATTCGAGGAAATTTGTAGCCGTTTAGCAAAATCCTTCTGCTTAATCCTAAAAGCTGTTCGGAACATCTTGATAGTTTGTCCAACACCCATAAGTTTTTCTTCCCAATACAGACTGGGTAAATACTAAAGGGGAAGTCCCTGAACGATTTTTTCAATCGTTTAAGAATCCTCAGAAGCAGGTAGTTACAGATGCCGAAGCTTGTCATTCGGCTAACCTTCTTTGATTTCTCAATCGAAACTAAAAGCTGTTTGACTTGCTTTAGATCTGCAATTACTGCGCCTAAGAATGCAGCATTATTTAATTCATGGCTACTTGACGAATAGATCAATATCTTTTCGATCACATCATCAACTAGCATCCTTATTTTCAATGCTGTCTTTTTGGCCTTATCACCCATAGGATCACCTCCTTTCTTTTTTATTTCAGTGATAAACCATCTGGAGAATCTTCTTTGTTACCTCGCTGCACTCCCCCAGAGTATTAAATAATTGGACTTTTCGCGCCCAATATTACAGTCCATGGGAATATAAGATGGGAAAGCGGACAAGAAAGACTCATTTTTTTTATCCCTTTCCATTTGACTCCATAGCCTGATATCCTACTTAGGATTAAGAGAAAATTCCCCTTTTCCGTGTTCGAGATAGAAAACCTGGGTCAAGAACTCCATCAATAATTTCATCCCGCATGAACTAACTCTCCCAAAAAAAACAGAGAAAGTCAGACATAAGAATGTTTCTTCCGCCCCAATGGGGAAAACGGTTCTTCACCGCCTGCGAAGAATCTCATTCCAGCATTGAAAATTTTCAAAGAGCACAACGACTTCCGTCGCTGGAAAGACACCATATCATAAATCTATCTGTGTGTCAAGTTTTTCTATCATAGCTTGGGTTTGCCCTATTTGCTATTTGATGTCGCGGTAAATCTCGGTAGGTAGTTTTCATGCTTCTCCATCTTCCAAAAAGTAACCGGCTGGTTTCTTAAGTATCTTAGCAATCTTGACCAGGGTCTCTATAGATGGCATTGATAATCCACCTTCGTAGCGTGAAATGCTCTTCTGTTTGGCTTGGATGAGGTCGGCTAGCTGGGTTTGGGTCAGGTCCTGCTCCACCCGGGCCAGTTTGAGCTTTTTACCTAGTTTTTTAGGGTCTATGGCTGTTTTCATATAAAAAAGTGCTTGACCTGTTCTAATAATATACCTTTTGAGGAATAAAAGGAAGGGTTTTCGGGGTGCAAGTCTAAAATGCAAAACCTGAACCTGCGTTCTGCTTCGCCCTTACCTCTGACTATTGATTAGGCCGAAGAGCATTTTAGAAACCTCTTCCAACCCTTTATGGAAGTTGTTAAATTCAACCGGGGTTACTTGAGATTCCTCTCTGATTATCTCAAATAACGAAACGCATTCATACACAGAACCCCTGGCAATAGTATAAAAGTTCCTTTTGTCTGCCTTTGAAAATTTCCCGCTTCCCTCGGCAATGTTGATGACGACACTGATTGAAGCTCTGCGAAGCTGATCACGAATGTATGAGTCAATCTGTTTGTTATCTCTCACGAACTTCAAGATATTACTATTTAACCTTTTGGATTTCTTGTAGACCTCAAGATTTTCAAAATCAAACATGAAGTATTTAGTGTGAGTGTGAGTAATTAGTAATGAGGGGTAAAATTTTGCCTGAAATTTACTCCCACCTAACTACAAACGACTAACTACTCATTACTGAAATTTTGCGATAGCAAAATTTTACGGAGAGGGTGAGATTCGAACTCACGAGAAGCTTAAAGCCTCTACCGGTTTTCAAGACCGGCTCCTTCAACCGCTCGGACACCTCTCCATAAAATTTTGCGCCGGCAAAATTTTATCCCTAATTACTAACTACTAATTACTCAAACTAACCTTTTCGTCTAATGGCTAAACAATTTCTCGTAACCCAAGAAAAACAATTCGGCAGTCTTGACGGCTGACATTTTCAAGTATTCCAGCAGGGAGAGTTGTGGGGTGACTGCCTGAAGGAAAATGACCAGAATAGTCAGGTTCACCAGATAAATTAGCCCCATCGAGAAAAGATACCCACTTTCCAAAAGATCAGTCTGTTCTGTTTTAAGAATTTCCAGCGTCATGATCAGATGAAAACAGAACGTTAGCCCTATCAGAAAAAAGAAAGCGCTCTGCCAAGGGCCAATCTCCACAAAAAGGGAAGCCATAAAAAAGATAACGAGAACCAACAAGGAGTATGCTGGGATTAGATACGGGGCCAGTCGTATGAAAAGGTTGCTTTTATCCGCTTTGACATGTCCTCCTTTTCCGGAAACCTTGATCCCTTTTACCTGGCCGCCGGTGAGCCAGGTGGCGAGCGCGTGCATGCCTTCGTGGCCCAAGACGTAGAGCCAATTCAGCTTTGGGAAGAATATATGGATAAAAAGATAACCTCCGATTCCCAAAAAGAAATACCATGAGTATCGCGTCACCGGAGAGGAGATGTTTCCAATCTGGTCATAAAAAACCAGAGTAAAGGCCACGCAGACCGGCAGAATCACCAACCCGATGGTCCATTCCCAGATTTGTCTAAGCACGGGCGATTTTTTCATTTCCCCCCATATAAGGCCGCAGAACTTCCGGGATGACCACCGATCCGTCCGGCTGCTGGGAGTTTTCTAGTAGAGCGATGACGGTGCGAGCTAAAGCGACGCCGGAACCGTTGAGCGTGTGCAGGTACTGCGGCTTGCCTCCTCCTTTGGGGCGGTATTTAATGTTAGCGCGCCGCGCCTGGAAATCTTCAAAGTTAGAACAACTGGAAACCTCCAACCATTTGTCGGTGCCGGGAGCGTAGCATTCGATATCGTAGCATTTCGCCGCGGCAAAACTGAGATCCCCCGTGCAGAGCAGAACCACTCGATAAGGAAGCCCCAGTTTTTGTAAAACTGTCTCCGCGTTCGCCAAAAGTTTTTCGTGTTCATCATAGGATACGGCCGGCACGCAAAATTTTACCAGTTCCACTTTATCAAACTGATGAACCCGTGTGAGCCCTTTTGTTTCTTTTCCGTACGAACCGGCCTCCCTGCGGAAACAGGCGGTGTAAGCTGTATAATATATAGGGAGCGCTTCTTCTGGGAGTATTTCATCCCGGAAAATATTCGTCACCGGAACTTCGGCCGTGGGGATTAAAAAGAGGTCGTCATCTTTCAAGCGATACATATCTTCCTCTAACTTTGGCAATTGACCTGTTCCGGTCATACTGGCGCGGTTCACTAGAAACGGCGGGAAAATTTCCGTATACCCATGCTCCAACGTATGCAAATCGAGCATAAAGTTATAGAGCGCCCGTTCCAGCCGCGCCCCGGCCCCCTTAAAAAGACAAAATCCGGCTCCTGAAATTTTAGCCGATCTGGGGAAATCGAGAATATCCAGCTTCTCTCCAAGCTCTATGTGACTGCGGGGTTTGAAGTCAAACTTTTTTAAGTCCCCCCACCTCTTGACCTGCTTATTCGCTTCTGCGGACGTACCAACCGGGACGCTTTTATCTTGTATATTTGGGATATTAACTAAAATTATAGATACATTTACATCTATTTCACCCACTTTATGATCTATTTCTTCTATTTTTTGGGAAACTATCTTCATTTCTTCCAAAAGGGAGGTGGCATCCTTTTTTTCACGCTTTAACTGAGCGATTTTTTCGGAGGCCTTATTCTGCTGACCGCGGAGGGATTCATATTCCAGCAGTAACTCGCGGCGTTCTTTGTCCAGCTTTAGAAGCGGTTCAATCTCCAACGAAAGCCCGCGGTTCTTGATGGCCGTTTTGACTTTGTCGGGATTGTCACGGATGAATTTGAGATCGAGCATTGAAAAGTATTGTAGCGAACGAAGTGGCTGGAATCAAGGGATATTAGAGAGCATTGTTTAAAGAGCCGTTGGCACACCTGTGGCTATTTCCGTGATCTGCGTATTCAATAAGGCGGTGAAATACCATCCACCTTGAACGGCATGATCGAACCAGGACGGGATTGCTCCGTTTCTCTATCCCTTCTAAAGAGATCGTCCAGTTTTCGAGACAACTCTGGGTTTTGACCGGCGATGCTTCCTTGACTCATCACTCCCGCGGGGGCTAATTGCTGGAAAAGCCCTCAGCGTACCATGAAACACAATTTTTTCAAGGCGGGCGATGCCGGGCACCCATTATGCCTAATCTTCATAGGGCTGAAAATTAGTCTTGACTTTCTTCCAGTCCTATGTAAAATAGACTTGTTATGCGCTACTTTCACCGAACTGTTCTCGACCACGCCTTCTCCGGAAAGATGCCGCAGGGAAGAATGGTTTTTATTGCGGGGCCAAGACAAATTGGGAAAACGACCGCCGTTCAACATTTCCTGAAAGAACAAGGACAAGCGCGACTTTATTATAACTGGGATACTCCCACCGTTAAGAAACGTTACGCCGCGAATCCTTCATTCTTCATCGAAGACCTTCCCGCGGAACTTGCCAAGGTCTGGGTCGCCTTGGATGAGATTCATAAGTATCCGAAGTGGAAAAATATCCTCAAGGGATACTATGATGAATGGAAACAAAAAATTCGTTTTATTATCACCGGAAGCGCCCGATTGGATCTTTTCCGAAAGTCGGGCGATAGTCTTGTGGGACGTTACTTTCTTTTTAGGATGCTTCCTCTTGGAGTACGGGAAGTCGTCCCTGGAATCTCGCCCAAGCTAACGGAGTGGATCCCCGGGAAAGAAATCCAAACCGTTCCTCCCGCCAACCCAGTGATTACCGAAGCGTTAGAAAACCTTTTGCGCCTGACAGGCTACCCGGAACCTTTTTCCGTTGGGACAGAGACATTCTACACTCGGTGGCAAGAAAATCATATTTCACTGATCTTACAGGAAGACCTCAGAGATTTAACGAAAATCGTTCAGGTCAGAAAACTGGAAACCTTGCTGTATCTTCTTCCGGAGCGAATCGGGACCCCTTTGAGCCTCAATTCCCTGCGACAACCACTGGAATCAGCCCACGGGTCCATCCACTCCTGGCTGGAAGCGCTCAAGAGAGTCTATTTGATTTTCTCTATCAGCCCCTGGACATTACGTCTCGTGCGGAGTGTCCTCAAAGAAGAAAAATACTATTTCTGGGATTGGGGAATGGCGACGAATTCGGCGGCGCGTTTTGAAAATTTTGTCGCGGTTCAGCTTCAACGAACAGTTGCAAGCTGGAATGAGAGAGGAATCGGGGCTTTTAAACTCCATTATTTGAGAACAAAAGACGGCCAGGAGGTGGATTTTGCCATTGCCGACAGAAATCGAGTGATACTGTTGATCGAAGCCAAGGAAAGTGATTCAACGCTCGCCAAGAATCTTGTTCGTTTTCAAGAAAGGACACAGGCAAACCTGGCTATTCAAGTCGTCAACAAAAAAGGGCTCTGTGTCCAAAAAGGGAAGAATCTGTATGTCATGGGAGCCGACCGTCTTTTTTCTCTTCTTCCATAAAAACTCTTTCTTATCCCTTTAATTAACAAAAGGTATTCGCTTCGCTCATCCACAGAGCAAGCTCTGGACTCTTTTTCCGAAGTAAGCTTCGGGGTATTCGGCGAAGGAGAATAAATATTCAGTAACGGCAGAAATCCCTGGAGAAATCTGGCAGTTGAAATGATCTTGGAATAAGTCAAAAAGGATCGAACCCATTCCAAACAAGCGTATTAACAATGGCCACTGACGGTTTGACGTAGGGTGAAGCAAGTGTATCATGTCATTTTACATTGTCAAGGCGGGCAATGCCGGCCTTGACAAAACACGATTTTATGGTATTATTGGCATTGGAAGTTCCGAATTGAGTCTTAAAATGGATACAATTAGACGATTTTTTAAGAACCCTAAAGAAAGCTTTTTCCTGTTCGGGCCGAGGGGGACTGGGAAGTCTACTTGGGCGCAACACCAATTTCCGCAGGCGCTTCGGATAGACCTGCTCCAGCCGGATCTCTTTCGAACCTTTTCAGCCAAACCGGAATACCTGCGGGAGATGGTTCTTGGAAACCCTCAAAAACAGACGATCGTCATTGATGAAATCCAAAAGGTCCCCGCCCTCTTAAGTCTCGTCCACTCTTTGATCGAAGAAAAACGACCGCTTCAGTTCATTCTGACTGGCTCCAGCGCCCGAAACCTGAAACGAAGCGGGGTGGACTTATTGGCCGGCAGAGCCGTGATACGATCCCTGCATCCTTTTATGGTGGCTGAGTTGGAAAAGCGATTCTCTCTGGAAGAAGCGCTTAAAATCGGCTTATTGCCATTGGTCGTGGATTCTCAAAACCCGAATGATGTCTTAAAGACTTACGCGGCGCTCTATCTGCGTGAGGAAGTCCAGATGGAGGGGCTTGTCCGAAACATCGGTAATTTTTCCCGATTTTTGGAGGCGATCAGTTTCTCACACGCCTCCCTGCTCAATATCACCAACGTCTCCAGAGAGTGTGAAGTGCAGCGTAAAGTAGTTGAAGGGTATGTTGAAATCCTTGAGGATCTGTTACTATCATTTCGACTCTATCCTTTCACTAAGCGCGCACAGCGGGCCGTAGTGGCTCATCCTAAGTTTTATTTCTTTGACGCGGGGGTCTTTCGCTCACTCCGCCCCGCAGGTTCTCTCGATCGCCCGGAAGAAATTGATGGACACGCGCTGGAAGGACTCGTGGCTCAACATCTGCGAGCGTGGATTGCCTATACCGAAACTTCTCAAGAACTCTATTTCTGGAGGACGCGTTCCGGTCTTGAAGTGGATTTCATTGTCTACGGTCCGGAGACCCTTTGGGGCATCGAGGTCAAAAATACCGGACGCGTCCGGCCGCAGGATTTACGCGCTCTGCGGGCTTTTCAAGAAGATTACCCTAATGGCAAAACTCTTCTTCTATACAGGGGGAAAGAACGGCTGAAACAGCACGGCATTTTTTGCATCCCTTGCGAAGAATTCTTGCGACAACTCCGGCCCAATTCTGAACTGTTCATCCCTTGATTACTCCCATCGGCCGCATCCGGACAACGCGCTTGGCGATGCCGGCGGAGTGGACGACACTGACAACGTCGTTGACATCCTTGTAGGCGTCGGGTTGTTCTTCTTCCAGGGCGTTGCGGCCGCGACCCATGGCAATGATTCCTTTTGCTTCCAGTTCTCTGGCAATAGAGCGGCCGTGTGACGCCTTGACAGCGGCGGTTCGCGACATGACCCGCCCGGCGCCGTGGCAGGTAGTTCCGAAAGTCTCTTCGACCGCCTTTTCGGTTCCCAATAATAAATAGGAATTCCGCCCCATATCACCGGGGATAATGACCGGTTGCCCCAAATCTCGGTAAACTTCCGGAATCTCCAGATGCCCCGGCGGGAACGCCCGTGTTGCTCCTTTGCGGTGGACGCACAAAGTTTTCTTTTTCCCATCAACCTCGTACTGCTCAAACTTCGCGATGTTGTGAGCGACGTCGTAGATCAGAGACATTCCCAGTTTTTCCCAACTGGAATTAAAGAATTCCTCAAATAGTTCGCGCGCTAAGTGCATCAGAATCTGACGATTGCACCATGCATAGTTGGCCGCTCCGCGCATCGCGCTGATGTACGACTGTCCCTCGTCTGACTTGATCGGAACGCAGGCGAGTTGCCGGTCCGGCATCTGAATTCCATATTTCTGCATCGCTTTCCCGGTGATGACTAAGTAATCATCGCAGACTTGATAACCGAACCCTCTTGAGCCGGAGTGAATCATGATCGTCACCTGTCCAATGTCGAGACCCATCCGCTCGGCAGCGACGGAATCATCAATCTGATCCACGACCTGAACTTCTAAGAAATGATTGCCAGAACCGAGAGTCCCTAACTGCCCCTTCCCTCGTTTGTACGCCCGCTCAGAAATCGTCTCTGGGTCGGCCCCCTCTAAATAACCATTGGCCTCTGTGTGGAGAAGATCTTCTTTAGTTCCAAATCCTTGTTCTACCGCCCATGCCGCCCCCTTTTTGATGACCTGCTTGAGTTGGGTATAAGAAGTCTTCACATCTCCCCCCACCCCTACACCGCAGGGGATATTGTTAAACAACGCGGTCATCAATTTCCGTAGGGGCGGTTCGCGAACCGCCCCTACATGAACCATTCCCATGTCATCTTCTGTTAAATTCGTTCGGACCAACCGCACCCCGCAATTAATGTCATACCCGACCGCACCGGGAGAAATAACCCCCTCTTGGTCAGGATCCGTAGCCGCAACACCCCCAACCGGCATCCCATAGCCCCAGTGAATATCTGGCATTGCCAGAGAATATTTTACGATGCCGGGGAAGAAAGCAACATTCGCCACCTGCTCCAGGGATTTGTCTTTCAGGATATCCTTGAGCAATTTCTCATCGGCATAGATCATCCCTGGAACACGCATTCCCTGTTTGTAGGAAGTGGGAATCCGCCAGCGGTAATCGTCAACCTTCTCTAATTTCCCCTGCCATTCGTTAGACATGTTCTTCACCCAAGAATTTTTTGGCTATAAAAAAGTGCCGGATGCCGGCTTGACGAAGGCGCTAGCATAATGGAGGGAGGTTGGGCATTAGGTTATTTTCTCTCTTCGTATTTCCAAAAATTACTTGGGGAAATAATATCAATATGCTGATACTGATTCATCTTAAGCAACTCTCCGTCACCAGTGATAATGCAGTGACATTCACCAGCTAAAGCAGATCCCAAAATGGCTAAGTCATTTGGGTCATTACAGGCAGTATGGGGTAGGTGGGTAGGGTCATAAATTTTGAATTTAGTACGCATAAGTTCCACGGCTCGTGTTGCTTCTTTATCTGAAAATCCAAACTTCGAGACGAGTTTCTCTTTGAACTCCTCAAGGATGAATTCTGACGTTACAAGGACGTGGTAATGAGCACAGTGTTCGATGAGCTCAGCACAAGCACCATGAGCAATAAAGCCGGAAATGAGTACATTGGTGTCGAGCAATATTCTCATGAAACTCGGTCAAAAACGTCTTGGTCGCCGTAGATGCCGTGGGCTTTCGCTTTAGAAACCATCTGTTTTCGAAGGGAACGGAAACGATGAATAAAGAGATAGTCCTTTAGGGATTCTCTGACAATATCGCTTCGCGAGATCCCCTCTTGCACAGTAATGGCATCGAGTTCCTCCTTGATCTCCTTAGGCAAACTGACGGTAATGAGTTGCCTCATTCTAATGATCTCCTCTCAGTCTCTGTAATAAATATTACTACAGCCCTCCAAATTTGTCAAGTGGCATTTTTTACAACTGTTTTTTGGCTGAAAGAGGAAAACCTGCTCTTTTGGTATGGGAAAGGAGTATCTATTCTATGAGATAATATCTGAATAGCCCCTATCCAGAGGATAGCTTACCTAGAGGTTGGATTATAGAGCTGTCATTGTAGCAACTTCTTCTCGGGGTGAAATAGAGACCATAGAATACCAGATGACACTGGCCATTTCAGTATCTTCACCTTGTGAAGGAACCATTGGTAGGGATTGAGTATCTGTTCTATACACGGATTTTTCAGCTATGTCGACTTCTACACGGGTATATGTTCCTGGAAAAATATCAGAGTGTATGAGAACGATGGACATCAGCAGGCTTTTAACATTCTCATCCACGTCAGCAAAACGACTTAGGACATTGATAAAAACAACCCTTGCCATAGGAGAGGGCCATTCGACATCTTCCACCATCGAAAGAGCCACTCTACGCACACTTTCCTTTTGTAATGATCTCCATAAGACATGATCAAGGAAAATAAGCTTATCTTCACCCTTAGTAGTGCCGATAAGATTAGCGATGGTTGATAAGTTGTCAAGAATATCCAGTTGGTTATTTGATTCGAGTATATTCTTTTCTAGACTGTACAATCTTTGAATGAATTGACCTGCTTTCTGGCGGTCGGCTTCAGAGAGCTCTAAGTACTCATAGACATAGCTATGATAAGAAAGTACGCTACTGAATTCTTCTAAATATTCTCTTTCCTTGCCTAAATAATCTCTTTTTACACCAATGATTTTTATACGTGACATCCCACCTGCCAATCGATCCGCCTCTTTAACCAGTCTTGTGACGTAAGCGCTTGCCTGCCCCATATCTTTTGCCCCCCTAAATTCTTGAATATTAACACTACCACCAAGATAATCTTCAATTAGAGACACTCCGTACTCTGCTCCTTGATGAAGAGCCAATAACCTAGCGGTCCTGATAATAACATGCATCCAGTCTTGATAACCAAATTTAAAAAACCCTGTATTCGAGATTCTCTCAAGCCCAATATCCCCTGGTTGATAATGAACAACAAGGCGTTCTGCCTGTTTAAATAATCGATACTCTGCCTCAGCACTTTCTATCTCGGTAGCGGCCTTTTGACTAAACTTCCTGTTTTCCTCAGCGAGAGTTTTTTTCAGTCTCTCTACTTCTAATAGTTTTGGAGGAACAAAAGATTCTCTATCTAAGTTTTTAGCCGCCCCGTTATCTCTTTCAACAAGTCTTTTAATTAAACTTGTTAACCCCCCTTTATACTGAAAATTTCTTATAATATCGTGACCGGATTTGTATTTGGTTCTTTCGTCTTTGACCTCCTCCCATTCATGATCCAATGCTTCTTTAATTTGTTCTGAACTCCCCTCATTAAAAATCTCTTCCCGCAAGAAGATTGTGCCGTTGGTTCCTACTCCATAAATTCTGTGCCATATAGAAGATCCATCTCTCATAATTACCCAAACAGGTACTTCTCTTGTTTGCTTTCGCAATTTGTCCAACCAACTAAGACGATCAATCTTTAACTCTTGTTTATACTGACGTACCTGTTCAAGTCTATTAGGAGGATTTAGATTAGCTTGGTCGATCCTAGTTACTTTCAAAACAATATCTCTTGGAAGATTTCTCCCATCTATGAGAAATTGGCTCTCTACCTCACCCTGTTTATTGGGAATCCTTGTAGCGTTATGAAGGATTAGATTCCCATTTTGCGGATCAAAGGTTGCGTTTTCAAACTTCCACCGGCCAATTGTTCCACCTTGACCTTGAGAGAATAGAGCTTCTGGATATGTTTGCCTAAGAGAAGTAAGTCGCTCAGCGTCTGTCAGGAAATGAAGTCGGTAGACTTCTTTCATAAGCTTAAGAGCCTCATTAGCAGATGTATCAAAACCGTAGGAATCTTTTACTCGAGAAAATAAACTGTTCAAAAAATCTTCTGTTTTAGTACTTGAAGGAAGATTTAAAAAATGCTGCGTGGATGTGAAAAAAAATTGACTCGCGAGTAGATAGTAAAATCTTTCGTTATGGGGATCTTGAGAGATTGTGCTCAGTTCACCCATGGACCACATATGGACCATAAGAAATCTGAGAAAGAAAGCATAGGCCATACGATTGTGGCCGTTCGCAATCAGTTCTTCAAGGTGGTCGATAAGCCCACCCAGTTTGCTTTCCAATTCAAGGATGGGTATGGATTTCATCGGTTGTTCTTTTGATGACTCTGATGCCCAATACTTATGACGAATAGTAGAAGTTGAACGCAGGATTTTTTCAGCGATGATGACATCTTGTTTCATATCCATGATCAATGGGCGATCTGAGGCAACTTCCGCATAACGAAACGCCTTTACATGTCGTAATTCCTCGCGCAGAGCGGATTCACTCCTCATCATCTGCACGTAGCGATCTTCATCCATTTCTCCAGTCTCTGACATTTCGATCAACATAGAGCGGAGCTTAGATTGGGGGAGTGAGCCAGACGTCTGCGAGAGTACTTCTTTGTATTCACGTCGTCCATTAATAGCGATAACCTCCGGATCAACACAGGCTATGGGTCCATAGGCGATGCCCCCTTGGGATCGCTTCCCCTTCGTTTTTTTAGCTTCACCTGACCAGACTTGTGACTTCAAATAGGGAATGGGTCGTAATGAACCTCCTCTGATAACCCATTGATCAAGTGTAACTATTGCAGACTGTGGTTGATAAGATACTTCCACCCATTCTCCTGCTTTTAGAAAGACCTGCCAATTCAGATCGAGTTGCAACTGGTGTACTTCTAAGTCAGATCCGCTCTTCAAGAACTGTGCATGAACGTGAGTTGTAAAATCTGGATTGAGGCTACGGGCCAGCGTAACCAATGGTTGCAAGTCAACCAGTTTGTCTTGCATCACTACTTGACGCCAAGCTTTTTCTAGTTGATTTCACTACTGTCCGAACGTTTTGTTTTAAAATCATTGTAATTGACTCAATATAAA
>CAYJQR010000034.1:0-17642 GCA_964372345.1 uncultured Planctomycetia bacterium
TCTTGATGGTTAAATTCATTGTAGAGTAACCTTAAGAATTCAGAACCTCTGGCGCCATAAACGTTACATATCTCATTGGCGTCATCTTTATTGCCCCATTGGTATATTTTCCGGACAATTGAGATAATTTTGTCCTGTGGGTGATCAGGCGTTGTACCGGATAGCATTTCAAGAAATATCTCACTGACCCACCTTGCACTAGATTCATTAGTTAAGCCATCAAGGTCTTCTGTGAAGAAGGACGTGTGGTAATTGACATTCACGTATTTCGCTGAGAGTTTTACCCAGTCTTTATCGTTGGAGTCTATCGAGGGGAGGAAGGTTGTCAACAGTGTTAAATCTGAGAGAAGTTTTTTGTAGTCATCTTTTAACTTCTCCTTGATGATTTTACTCTGCTTGTAACTCCACTCCCAGAACTCGAGGATTTTCTTTCTGACTCTCTCGCTATTCTCGTCCTTTGCACTATCCTTTCCTTGCTTGGATGCATAATCTCTCTGGCACCAGAAGAAATTAACGATTTTACTCCAGTGTGAATACCGCCATTTGGTCAGAATCTTTGTAAATAAACTCTCTTTCCTATCGAGAGACTCATCGCCTCTCAGGTATCCAATGGTGATATGGTGAATCAATCGTTCTTCAGCATGGTCTGATTCGAAATCTGTCTTTATTGCCCTTAAATAATGACCCCTCATTAACCCATATAAATCCTTGTAAACTCTATGGCCAAACAGGTATCCATCCATGAACGACTGCCATTGATTTTCGCTAACAGATTTTCCGGATTTAAATTCTTCTATCTTTTTTGTTACCCAAGGTCTGTTTAGGTAAGCAAAATTGGGTAGATATTGGCCGAGAAGTGTGTAGGCTTCAATTACGCCCCGTCTTAACAAGACTTCATACTTTGTTGAATCCCATTTTTCTTCTTTCGTATCATCTTTTTGGATCCGTGCTTTGCGCAGAGCCAATAGGATCATTGCTCGTGTCACCTTGCCATAAGAAGTATTCCAGGCATATGTTAATGCGTCTCTTGAACCTTTTGGTTCTTCAACTGGTAATTTTTTGAGTATCTCATCCAGAATATCCTCAGCCTGGCCAAAATAATCCTCAGGGAATGCCCAGAAATCTTCTCTTGTCCCTTCTTGTATGAGATCGCCGATCTTGCTGATAATCCAGTCATGGTTAGCGGACCAATCTTCCTTTTCTACCGAGGATTCTTCTGACTTTTCCCAGAAATCAGGCTTGCCGAGATAGGACTTGGCGAAGGTAAACATCTTCCCCCAGTGAAAGCTCTTTTTTGCCTTCCATGCGTTTTCAAGCCCGTAAAGGATGTTGTAGGTATACAAATACTTGACCGTCAAAAAAGGACCCAGGTCATCAACAAATCGCTCTGGTTTTTCCTGAACAGACGCCCTTAAGGTTTCAGCTAAACCTCGCTCTGTGGGTACAGACCAATACTCTTTATTTTCTTCGAACGAGTTGAGATACGTAGCTATATCAAAATTGCTCATTTTCATCAATTCTTCTTTGCTTAGAGGAGATGATCCTACCCCTACCCGCTCCTCCTCCAGCAATATCCCATCACTGGGTTTAGTATCTTCTTCTTTAGTAATTGCTTTTTGTTCTTCATGTTTTTTCTTAAAAAAAGAATCTCTTTTCAGTGCGGAATACCATTTTTGTTTCCAACGAGCGACATAATGTTCTTGTTTCTTATCAGGAATATATCTTGGTCCTTTTTCGATTTCTGCCTCTATGCAACTCTTGTCTCCATCATCAAATTTCTCAACATTGCTTTGTAATAATGCGTAGAGTTCGTGTTCGTAATCACTTTTATTAATGGCTTCTGGAACAATCTCAAAAAATTTCCGCAACAGATATTTGTACTCCACCCAATACTGACATATCGCAAGAAGAACAAAACGCCTGAACAAGGGAAACTGATAATTATCCCCTAGGAATTGCTCCAATAGTTCCTTACCTGCTTCTGGATCCGCTTTGCATTTCGCTAATAAAACATCCCTTAGGATGGCAGTAAGAATCTTTTTTGTCTCCCAGCTATCTACATTAGGTCCTGAAGCAAGGGGACCAAACCAAATAACGGAATAATCAGTGTAAAGACCCTCGTAGAGTCCTTTCAGTTCATCTTCATGATTTGATAATTGGGCTAACTCTTTTCTTTTAGATAAATTTGCTTTGATCTGACTGATGAAATCTTGTTGGTTCCTACAATTCTCTAAAGGAAATTCTAGAAGGGATTCACTCTTTGAGAAAAACAGAAGAGCAAGGCGGTTTTCTTTTACCCCCCCCTTTTCCAAATCTTCTTTCTTAAATTTTCCAATTGTACACTGGAAACCAAAATCCTCCTTCGTATTCCCATGCTGAACACACTCTACTCTGATTTGATAGACATCTTGCTCTGTTAATGTTATTTGAACATCGGAGTACATCTGTTCTCGTTTTAGAATTTCAAGAACGCGACCGGCTATTTTTTTGATGAGTTCTACACTACATAATTGCCCTACACGACCAGCATACTTGGGAAACTCTTGCGTTAGCAAGTAACCGTCAATTATCAATTTGGGTTCTTCTTCATTTTGGGAGAGGACTTGCCTTGATTCCGGCAATGGCTTCCATGTTATATCCGTTACAACACTGATGATTTTCTCCGCTACTTCTATATCTGCCTTTTCTTGGGTGAGAAACTTAGGGATTAACGCTTTTGAAATCTCCGAAGCAGGGAGCATGTTATCAAACTTCGAGGTAATCCATTCCCTGATCCAATCTTTGCCGATATCGATCCCTTTTTTTTGGAGATAATCGCCAATCTGTTTATTGGGAAGATTATATAAAATATTGACAAAAGAGTACCATGTTCGATAGTTGTCTATTTTGCGGTCATTTTCAACGTAATATTGAGTAACATTGTTAATGATTTCTAATAATTCCTCTGCGTATCTTTCGTTACCAGCCGTTGTAACCTGCTGGGAAATACGCTCTAAATACAGCAGGGCATTCCACTCGTTCCACTCAGGAATGGTAACGTAGCCTTTTTGATCTGTTGGTGACAGAGCGGATACTTTTTGAGGAAAAAAATATTCTTCTTTAAGATGATCAAACCACTCGGCATTTTCAATCTTTTTAAATAAGTAATTTGCGTATGACACGTCTTGTCTAACAAGGCTTACAATTTCTCTTGCACTCTCTGGAGAAAATTTAAGAAGTAAGCAATCTATTTTGTGCGCGACTTCGTAAAAGTTCTTGCTCATTGTTCTGGTTCTCCAGAAATCGGTTTTTCTTGTAATGTTGTCTTCTTGCCGACTTGCTCTAATTCATTAAATAAATCCTCCAGAAACTTATGGTGCCCACTCTTATATATAATGACACTAAGATTAAAGTTTTCCTTATAATCAGAGTAAAATCTGTTTTTTTGTTGTTCAGCTTCTTTAGGATTATTGGCATTCTTGTACTTTTCTACTAATCTCAAATTTTCTTGGTAAATTTTGGCATTCTCATCTATTAATAGAAAGTGATTTGTATTTTTTATACGACTAGACAACGTCTTAATGAAATCAGTAATAAATTCATCGGTAAAGCTAAATCCTATAAAAATAATACGTTTATTTCTATAGAGGTACTCCAAAAATGATTCTATAATTGGAATTCCTGAATTGCCACTTACAGTTGGATAGAAGTATTTATAATCGCTTTTTTTCAGAATGGCAAAATTAATATCTCTATGTCCATGTAGATAGACTACGCTATCTTCTAATAACTCTAATTCTGGTTTGGGGCAATGGAAGTAATATTTCTTTAACTGTTTTTTCTTTTGATTATGATATGCCTTCTCAATAGCCACATCAAAATTTGTGGTGACGTAACAAGGAAAAGCCCCTACCATAGCTGCATGTATAGCATTCCATGAAGCAATTTTAGAATCTACTTGTTCAAAGATACTCGAAAAAAACTTTTTTTTCTGTTCCGGAGAGATTTTTTTATATAGTCTTTCGAAGACAAGTGGGTAATTTACTCTGCCATTCTTCTTGCGTAGTTTCATTGCGACCTTATATATCTCTTTCAATCCTGAAAAGAGGCCATCCCAATCGCATGCACCTAATGGTATAGAAGGTCCAGCACCAACAAATGGTAAAAACTTGGTTCTATCAAACTTGCTAAGAAGGATACGTAAATTAGACTCGTTTTGCTCAGATTTAACTAGATACAAGTAAATTCCATCCATTGTCAAATGCTTTTAGCTTTTTCCAGCCGATTCTTCACCAATTCACACACCGCCCAGTAGACTTCACGACGCTCCTCTTGGGTCAAGCCAAGAATATCAAAAATGATGTTATCCAACACCTTGCGGTCGGGTAAGGGGTTGGGTTGTTGGTCACGGATCGACTTCTGGGGACTGAGTCCACATTCTTCAAATATAGTTTGTGGCGATCGTTTAAGTGCCTGCAAGTCCATTTTATCTTTTACTTCCAATACAAATATTTGCTCAAGTTCATATGTTTGTATCTTTAATAACCCCCCACCAAAACCTGTTCTCCCAGACAAATTCTGAAACAACCAGAAAATAGTTGAATTAAGAAAAATTTCTAATTTCCTTTCTGTATGGATTTCATGAAAATTATCACTAACCAATATTTCTCCAATATATGTATTGCCAACGTCATCTATCAAATAATTGAAATTTAATCTAGCCGGACTTCTATCCCCCAAATCCCACCAATAAGTTCTTCCTCTACAGCTTGGTCTTGCATGAAACGCTCTTATTTGTTGACCACTCTCATCTTTTACTGACTTCTCTCCCCATTCAATGTATTTTAAGGCATTGGTCCCTTTTAACTCTTTTTTATCTGCATGGCACATAAAAACACGAAGATTTAAGTTTTTGGCACTAACCATAATATTCTTGCATTCTCTCGGTGACTTAATCACCGGCTTCAAAAACTCCTCCTCGATCCCCCACTGCTTGATTCTCTCCGCATCCAGATAAAAAAACTCATTGGCTCCTGTTTTGATTCCAAAACGCACCTCTGCAATGTCTCCTAGACGAACCAGTTTATCTTTCCCTTTCTCAAGGATCGTAAAGAAAATGTCCGGTGCCCTTAAGTATTTGCCACCCCATTTGTCACCGATGTAAGTGCCGCACTGTATTTTTTCTTGTTCTTCACTTTCGTATTCAGTGCCGGCGTTTTTAAGGGCTTGTAGTGTGATGGGATAAACACGGAATAGATCGTTTGAGACCACTTCTTTCGCCTCTTCTATCTGAAGTAGATACTCAGTGAAGACTGCCTCTTCAAATGGCTTTTTGAAGGCGATGAACTTGATGAGATGATCTGGGCTGATCTTTTTCACCGGCGCATGAATGATCGAAATAATGGTGTTGACATCCGCCGATTCAAAACTCCGTTTTGCGTGATTGTCTATCATCCATTCCACTGGGGCTTGATCTAGGAGAAACTTTTGTATCCAGAGACCGTAACCGACATCCAGCCATGAATTGGAGCAGATGAAAGTATGGATGCCCTTGGGATTTAAAAGACGCAATGCCCGGATATAAAAATAGGTATAAATATCTGACTGGGCATTGATTTTAGTTTTTGGAGGAAAGTGATTAGGGAAATCCAGCCGCACCATCTCAGCTAAAAACTCTTTGTACTGCTTTTTGTCTTTTGCCTTCCCGAATGGATCAGAGATCTCTTCTTGCCTGATATAGGGAGGATTACCGATGACAATGTCAAACCCTCCCGACTCCACGAATATTTCGGCAAATTCAATGTTCCAGATAAGAGGTTTATCTTCACGCAAGACGGAAAGTTCTTGTTTGAGTTCCGTAATCTCTACCTCTAGTTTTTCTATTTTTTGTTGGTTAAAATCTATTGTGATCTGTTCTTCTCTTTCACCACTCTTTGGAAACCAAAAATCCATTTGTTTTCTTTTTTCTGGTTCTTTGAATATTTCTCTGCGTTGCTGATTGCTCTGAAGTTCACCAATCTCAGACTCCAGTATCTCCCTAAAAACTGTCATTTCTTTCTGTCGGATTTCACAGTCGTTGTTTATCTTGTTCTGAAAAAATTCTACTTTTAGATTTTTAAGTTGTGTGACTTTGCTCTTGATACTGGAAGGTAAATTTGCATGTCCCAGAACAGGAAACGATTTACTCCCCACCCGCTGAACCAGTGAATCCCCCCGACGTACCTTAAAATCAAGGCTTGGCAGAATTGGCTCAAAGGAATTTTTCATCTCATCGGGCGCCTCGATAAAAAGCGATAACCAGAGGCGAAGCTGACAGATCCAGACCGCCCACTCTTTAACTTCTACACCGTAAAGCGATTGGGCAATGATCTTCTTTTTCCTTTCAAAAGAGTCATCGTCCTTTAATCCAATTCTTGCCTTCAGGTTTTGTTCAACCTCATCCAGCGCCTGCATCATCCCCACCAAGAATGCACCCGATCCGACTGCCGGATCACAAACAGTGATATCCTCAAGAAAGTGAAGAATCTCTTTTATTTCTCTTTCTGAGAAACTCCCATGTTTCTGGTCTTCCTCTGCTGATCCTTCTCTAAAAAAGAGTTCATAGAGGTTGCTTTTTGGGATCGGTAGGGTGATATTTTTCCCAAGCCATTTGACCAAGCTCAATCGGCACATCAAGTCAACCTCGATTCGAGGTGTGTAGACCGTACCGTCCGCTTTACTGACCAGACGTTCAAAGATAATTCCTAAAAATTCAGGGTTTAATTGCAGGTCTTCATCTTCGTAAGAATTCTCTTCGATAGTGAAATTGTAAGAGAAAAGAAAATCAAAGAACTCTTTTATTCCCTTATCTGGAATACAATAGCCCTGATGATCATATTCCGGTTTTTCTTTAAACAAGCCACCGTTTAGGTAAGGCGCCATCTGTAAATTCTTTTCTGTTTCTTCGGAGAAATCATTGTCGCTATAGGCTACTTTTTTACCAGGAGGCGAATTCAAGGCTTGGAAAAAGAGAGGGGTTAGCCATCTTTTATAAAACAGATCTTGGCTTGAGTATTTTCTCTCATATTCCTTGAAAAAATTTTGCATAAATTTTTCGTCATTTCCAATCCATCCTTTTTTCTGAATAAACCCTAAGAAAATGGTTCGGATGGCAAACAGAAGGACAAAGTCGCATGCAGATTGCTGTCCTACTGACTTGTTCTGATCTTTAACCATTTTAACCAGCTTGTTATACTCCACAAAAAAGTCTTTGTAAAAAATATCGGTCACAGGCCCTAGGGCAAAGGCATCCTTCACTTTTTCAATCACCCCAAAATCACCTTCCCCAATGCGCTGTAGAAACGTTTTATTGGTAAACTCTTCACTCACAAAATAGGTGAATCTGCGGAAGTGGCTCCACTGCCTTCGGTTGCCAATCGTTTCTGGATAAATGAGAGAAAAGCGAAAATGTCCCTGTGGGTCATAGAAGATAAAAATACCCGCATCAGACTGGGAGTCTCTAAGAATTTTCTTCCCTTGATCATACTGGGCTTTTTTGCCGCTTCGCTCGGAAAGGGGCTGACTGGTTTTAAAGGAGCAGATTGTCAGTTTTTCATCTGCCGTCAACGGAATCTCTCCGATTTTAGAACCCTCACTGAAATTCTCGTCATTATAATGACTGAACGGCTCTTGCCTGGGGACAAAGGCACGGTTTTTCTCACGGAAGAATTTTGTCAGTTTATCGGGGGAAAACTGCCTGATCGCCTCTTCTAAAATCTGTTTTGCAGTGTCTGAATTGGGCATTTACATTAGAAGAAAGTATTTTGATTTTCTATCGCGATGATAATCTCTTTGGAGACATCTTTTAGTTTTGTCTTTTCTTTCTGCAAATAATCTTCTCCCAGTTCCTTTTTTAAGGACAGAATCTCTGTTACCGACTTCTTTTGCTTTGCTTCATCTGAGCTTTCCATATTGGCGATTCGTCGCAGGGTGTAATCAGAGAGGGTACCATAGTCTAAAATATCTTCCCTTAACATCCGCAAGAAATTTTTATGCGGCATGATTTCTTCGGAATGGATCTGGTGAATAAAGGTTTTAAGATTGTTGAGGGCTTTTTGCTCCAGACTCTGCTCAACTAGAGGAATAGCACGATACTCCTTGAATTCCTTGAACTTTTTGACAGCTTCATATCCCTCCCAGAAATGATTGCTTAAAGGAAGAGCCTTTTCTTCTTGAGGGGAGGCAATTTTGTCAAATACTTCTTCGAAATCAGCTTGACAGACCTCAAATCCCTTTTCGTTTCCGTATTTCAGGTAATGAATATACAGCCTCCCTTTTTTCAGGAATACCAATAGTTCGTTTTCGCTATGCTTTTTTGACACTTTGATGCGCGGCGGGTAGTTTTTTAGATCAGCGATGAGGTCAGGATGACTTTTTTCGATTTTTAAAAATTCTTTCAGAGCCTTGTTGTAAAAACTTTCTTTCTCTTGTTTATCTGGATTTTGCTGGATTCTATTGAAAAGCCCAGAGGGGGTTGGTTCTTCATCAATATCAAAAATTTTAGCATCTTCTCCAAGAGTATGGTGGATTAAAAACATCTTATTGCTGGCGATCTCACGCGATCGAACCAGCTCCGATCCTTTTTCAGTAGGGAAGAAATTAACGATATAGAGTTCGTCAAAAACCTTCTTGCTAATGCGATTGATCCGCCCAACGCGCTGAATCACTCTCACCGGGTTCCATGGAATATCGTAGCTAATCACCCAACCGGCACGGTTTAAGTTAAAACCCTCGGAAATTCTATCGGAGGCGAGCAAAATGTCGAAATCGTCCTCTTGTTCTGGATAGGAGGCATCGAAGTTTTTGTTGATTTGGGATATTTTATGCGATGATAAATCACCCATAACCACAAGAACTCTCTCGCCAAAATTTTCTTTTAATTTTAAGACAGCCTCGAGATGCTTCACCGTATCCAAATATTCGGAGAATATCACTATTTTCCTTTTCGGCTCCCCGTTAAGAGGCGTTTTCTGCATCTCTTTTTTGATATTTGCCACCAGACAGTCACTTTTGGGATCATTTTTGACTAAATCCAATACGGACAACTGAGCTAAAATTTCATCAAAAAGTTTCAAGTCAGACCTAATGTCTTCAATGAATTCCTTTTGAGATTTAAAGCCCTTAATTAGATATCGTTTGTGGTTTTTGGGATATTCGCCGTTATGAATCTTCTCTGTATATTCAGCTAAATATTGCTCAATTTCATCCAAGTTTAAGTTGTAGATTTTTTCAAGAAGGGCTCTGTCTAAAATATATTCGCCCTGATAACAGTCGCCTTTGCCGGTATTCTCAATGAACTCCAGTATCTTTTTTGTTATGTCCTTAAAATTTTTGATGCTTTGCTCAAAAGAGCCAAAGGAACTTTCAAAACGCTTCACAAGCAGACGACGCATAAAATCATACAGGTTCCTTTGCTGCGTGAACTGGCGGTTATCATCAAGAGAAAGTTTTTCATTCCTAATTCTATCTATCCCAGCCTCATACTCAAAGGGGCGATAGATCGCTCCTTTGAATTGCCCTCCCTCATTAGGATCACTAAAATAGCGCTCGATCACTGTATCGTAAAAGAGAGATTGTTCTTTCGTTAATTCAAAAAACCATTCTTTGGGGTCGGCGAATTTTGATAAATGCTTCACCTCATCCTGATAGTAAGGATTTTGCTCAAGGTCTAAACGGTTACGGCGAATGGTGACTGGCTCAATCACATTTCTGATCTGTTTGGCAAGGTAATGAGATCTCTGTGTCACTTTTTTTAGATCCATGGTTTTATCGCCAAAAAATGTTTGAAAATAGGCCTCTGCTCTTTTGCTCTTCGTGGAGTCTGACGAGTCCCAGTATTTTTTGATGTATCCCAATTTATCAAAGTCTCTCCCAAAAATCTTGAATTGATCTACTAGATTACTTTCTAACGTAATGGAGGATTTTTTCGGTGTGATAAAAAGTTTTAACAACGAAAGGATGTCACTGGGTCTATTATTAAAAGGTGTAGCTGTCAGCAAGATGACTATTTTATTACGGCAGATATTCTTTAAGCACTCATAATCATGGGTATCCTGATTCCTAAAACGATGAGCCTCATCCACAATCACCACTTCGATCTCTCTGTGTTTATTGATAAATTCAGCAGTATTTTCCAAATCCCCCAGGGATCGAACCTCCCAATCATAAAGCCTGAATTCTTCTATATATTTTTCCCAACCGGAGTTTTTATTCCGATCCCCTACAAGGCCGGGTGGACAGATAACAACCCCCCGCTTTTTAAGTTCCCAAGCGATTGCACAAGCGATAATAGTTTTACCCAAACCAACGACATCCGCAATAATGACACCATTATTCTTTTCGATAATCGCCAGCGCTTGTTTGACAGCATCTAACTGGTATTGATAAACAGTATAGCCATTCTCTTTCAGTATTTTAACTAGTGATTCTCCTACCTCCCGTTTTTCAAATGAGTCCAGATAGGTCTTTAAAACGAGAACAAAGGCTTCGAAAGGGGTGATTTCTTTGATTAGTGTCTCTTTCTCAACGATTTCGATGAGCTTTCTTTTCGGTTCTTCATGTTCAGTGATTTTGACCGCCTCATCCCACAAGGTGTCAAAGTATTTTTCAGCATCCTCAAACCCAAAATCACTGATTTCCACATTGAATTCTTCTTGGGTGATTAAACCTGCTTTAGTTAAATTACTACTACCGGTAATAAACAGATTTTTTCTGCCCACCTGCCCTTCTTCTAATTGAAACAGGTAGAGTTTAGCGTGGTTGGGACGACGGGTTTTTCGGATGATTAACTTGTCATCGCGGATTAACTGAATGAAAAATCGGACCTGCTCGTAAAATTCCCTGGTGTCAAAATTTTCGGTATTGAGAGACTTCTTTACCGACTGAAAAAACTGATCGGTCTTTTCTTCATCAGAGACTGAGTCATCGTTGTCAGCCAGCTCCATCATGCCATAATTCGTAGCATCTACATTGAGTCCCACTAAAACTTTCAGTCTCTGATGGGGATTTTCCTTTAACCCTTCATATAATTCCTGAATCCCAGAAAAGTAAAAAAACCCGACAAGAAATTTCAGTTCGTCACTTTTTCGGATCAACTCAATCAATCGTCTCTTAAGGTCTCTTGCATCGCTATTTGTAATGAAATTACTCATAAGTTCTGGCTCTATTTTTCCCTCAACTCCACTTCTCGTTATCATACTACAAACCACCCCTAAAATGCCCTGGGTAAGCTTCAAAAAAACGGGGACAGGCACCTTTTGCCTTCGCAGAGACATTTTATCATAACCCCTTTATCCACAACAAAATAAAAAGCCGCTTCCCCTCCATTCAAGAGAAACGGCTCTTGCTTTACGAAAGAGCTGTTCTACCCCTCTAGCTACATCGGCAATGCCATTGCATTTACGGCTTACTTGAGTTTTACGATATTTCGATACTTTTACTTGGTTTTATCTATTTTGGCCAATTGGAGTCTGAGATAGTCCAAATTACGAATATGGTTATGCCGGCAAAACTCCTCTATTCCCTCATAAGGCATATCAATAGGTATATTTTTCCTCATGTTTTAAATGATACCATAAATTATTCTTGTTCTGTACTACGCTCTAGCCGCCTTGAAAACTCCCCTCCGGTCAACCCATCAATCTGGGCGGTTAGTTCCTGCTGACGCAGTTCCTGCGTTACTTGCAGACGAATATCCTTTGAGGGAGAAAGTTCTCTTTCGATCTGCAGACGCCTCCTCTCAAAGTAAAGACGCGTCACTTCATCGAGAATATCATCCCGGAGTTGAACCATCAAACGGGAGCGCACATCAATGGAGTTTTGATCGACGCTCCAGATAAGTTCGCCTAAATCCCAATTCATATTAACAGCCCAGTCTGCGCTCGCTCGGCCCCGGCGTAAAATATCATCATCCGCTTTCGTTGTTGACCCACCTTCCCAATGCCAAAGGTCAGTGGTGTTTCTATTCACGCCAAAAGTCAGTTTCGGCAACCACGCCTTACGAGCGGACTGGCTGCGCCACTGCTCGATCTTCTCCGGCTGGACTTCGGCGTATCGAATGGCCCATTGCTGAACCTGTTCGATGTTCGGTTCATAATGATACCGGGACATCATCTCCTGCGGCGTTAAAAAGTTCGGGGCGTCTAATTTCTGCTCTATCGCAAACGACAACGACTGAAGTTCCGCGTAATAAATTCCCTTGTCGGTCGCCGCCCATAACTGATCCCCCGATTTTGAAAACTCCAGTTCATGAATTCTCTGGCCAACCATTCCGGAAGAAAAATTCTCCCAATGATCTTTTTCTCCGTCCCAGTAATAGACTCCTTGATCGGTGCCGATGAAAAGAGTCTTTTCCTTTTGAGGATCCAGCGCCACAGAACGAATCTCCCGCGCCGTGACACCGAATCGGGGAAAGATCTCCCAGCTGGCCGGGCCGCTATTTTGAGCCAGAAGCCCCTGAGAGGTTCCCGCGAGAAGGCGGGTTTTCCCTTCGCCGAGGGATTGCAAAACAACGTGCCTGACTTGCTGAGTTGAACTAAACCCCTCCATGGCTTCGCTGGCCTCTTCCAGGATAGTGCCTTCCGGCGTCTGTGAAGGGGAAACCCAAATCCGCTCCCATGATTTCCCTTGATCATTGGAGAAGAAAATCCCGGAATCAGCCACAATCCAGAGCCCCTCTCCGCCGGGATGGGATAAAACCCGGCGGACGGGAGAATGAATCGGGAGCGTTTTTACCGGGGCCCAGTTTTTCCCTCCGTCCTCGCTGGCGAAAAGCCCCAGGATCGTCGCCGCGTAAACCCGATGAGGATCGTTTGGAACCGATTCAACCCAGAAAACGGCCCTCTCTCCGCCAGCGCCGCCGCGGAAAACCTGCTGCCACTGTTTTCCATAGTTGGTAGAACGGTACAATCCATTGCTGGTCCCGGCATAAATGAAATCGGCCCCCTTTCCCGAAAATGAAATGCAATAAACCGATGGATCGGCCCCTTTGACCGCCATCACTTTCTTCCAGTGCGCGCCGTGATCGGTCGTCTGGTAGATCCCCGTGGGAGTCCCCGCGTAAATCTCATGGGAGTTCCACGGGGCCACTCCAATAGAGAGGACTTCCGACTCCTTAATCCCGGTTGAAACACTGTTCCAGGAAACTATTTCCTGCGCGTGAAGTCGCGGCAATACCCCAGAGACCAGAGAAAAGAACAGAGTAAAAAGCAGAAGAAGTTTCATTTGAATCCCCCCTTTTTTTAATTTTGTCATTCTGAGCTTTATAAAGCTCTCTCATTTATATAGACGTACCCATCCGTAATTTTCTTGCAAAGATTTTTTATTTTTTAATTTTAAGAGGAGGGGTTAGCCGGCGCTGTCAATGTTCGGTTCTGTCATTGAATGAAAATCAAAAATCTTCTCCATCTTTTCCTTGGGGAGAAGTTTCTTTTCCGACACCAAATCCCGAATTCGCTTGCCGGTCTGGAGAGCCTCTTTTCCGATTTCGGCCGCTTTGGCATAACCGACGTAGGGGTTCAACACCGTGACAATGGTGACATTCCGTTCTGCCAATTCCTTGCACCGGTTCTCATTGGCTTGAATGCCGATGACGCACCGGCGCGTAAAAACGAGCGTTGAGTTGGTCAGAATTTCCATCATGTGGCAGAGATCCCACGCGATGAGCGGGAACATCACATTGAGTTCCAGCTGTCCCGCCTGCGCCGCCAGGGTGATGGCGGTGTCGAGGCCGATGATCTGAAACCCAACCATATCCATCATTTCCGCCATGACCGGGTTGACTTTAGCCGGCATGATCGAAGATCCCGGCTGTACCGGAGGGAGAGTGATTTCTTGAATTCCGGCGGAAGGCCCTGAGCTGAGCAGACGCAGGTCGTTGGCAATCCGGATTAAGTCTGCCGCCAGCGCCCGCAGGGTTCCTGAAACAGCCAAAGAAGGAGCGGCGCTTTGCATCGCCTCAAAATAATTATCGGTGGAGGTAAATTTCTCCCCCACCCATTCTGAGAGAACCTGCGGCATTTTTTGACGATACTGCGGATGGCTGTTTAAGCCGGTGCCGACAGCGGTCCCGCCAATTCCCAAAACGCGCAGCCCGGCGACCGCCTGGTCAATCCGCTTGCGCCCTTTTTGGACCGCCGATGCATATCCTGAAAACTCCTGCCCCAGCCGAATCGGCGTCGCGTCCTGCAGATGGGTTCTTCCGGTTTTGATGATCTTGTCAAACTCCTTTGATTTTTTCTCGAGCGCCTTCTGGAGTTCTTCAAGAGCCGCGTCCAACTTTCTCCAGAGCAAAACTCCGCCGATCCGGACCGCGGTCGGGATGACATCATTAGTGGATTGCGACATATTGACGTGGTCATTCGGGTGCGCTAAGTCATACACCCCCCGCTTGCCGCCGAGGATTTCATTCGCCCGGTTAGCAAGGACTTCGTTCACGTTCATATTGTGCGAAGTCCCGGCCCCCGCCTGATAAGCGTCAACGATAAATTGATCCCGGTGTTTGCCGGTCAAGATCTCATCCGCCGCCTGCTGGATCGCCTGCGCTTTTGCTGGATCCAATAACCCTAGCTCGGAATTGACCCGCGCCGCCGCTTTCTTAATCAGAACGGTAGCATCAATAAAGATGGGATGGGCTTTCAGACCACTGATCGGAAAATTCTCCAGCGCCCTGACGGTCTGAACTCCGTAATACGCCTGTTCTGGAACCTCTTTAATACCGAGGGAATCTTTCTCTTGGCGGGTAGACATAAAGATATTCTATTATAGCAGACGCTCTCAGAAATTGTCAAAATCTAGGGACAGCGCCCTTTTTCTATCTCTTATAAAAAATAAAAAGGGCGCTGTTCCTATTTTCCTAAGGGTATGAATTCTCCTGAGAATGGATTGTAATTCTGATCCGCCAACGCCATCGCCATGGTAGAGGCTAGACTTTCAATGGGCCCTGCCGCAATCCAACCGAAGCCGGTCGGAGCTCTCTGAGTCGAATAATGGAAAGCCACGGTATTCTCTGTCTCAATCCTGAGAGCGTACATAGCACGGTGCATCGGATCCGCATAACCGGTCAGTTCTTTAGCCCAATCGGCATGGGTAACTTGATAGAAATTACTAGCGAATCGATTAGCAAGAATCGCAAAAGCGGTCCATTCGATACTCCGGTTGGTTTTAGTATCGTTAAAATCAACCCCAGTGAGATTTCCAGCGGCGTCAAGAACTCCAGCTTTTTGAACTACCGTTTTTAAAAGTTTGTAGGTCCCCGCTTCACTCCCTGTAACCTGATTCACCCATTCAGGTCCCATTTCAAGAACCATCCAAGTTTGCACATCCGTAGCAAACTCCTCGTTTGACTCCCATTGTCCGGTGATCTCATTATAGATACTCCCCTGAGCAAAATATCCTTTATCCTCCATCCATAGAGAGGCTAAGTAGTTTTCGATCCGATCCATAGCATCTTTATATTTTTGCTCACCTGTAATTGTGTAGAGTTCCTCTAAAGCGGCACGCCAGGAAATATTGTTCTCTGCGGATGCTAAATGAAAATACTGGTTTCTGTCTGGATCTGTTTCATCAAACCACGTTCCAATGGGGCCCATCGGTACAGATCCATTCTTGGCGGCCTGTTGGAGCAACAGCGCTGGCTCTGTATTCCTCTTTGCAAACGCGAGTGCTTTCTGGGCAATGGGATCGTTCCCTCGCCCCGCGGCGACAAAGGCACGGTAAATCTTTGCGGCGAGTCGGGTCACATGTGCATTCTCACCTGCGATCGGATGCCATTGATCCCAAGTCTCATTCCAATTCCCATCTGCTTTCAGGATCTTAAAAACCCACCCCTCGGGCCTTTTACTGATTTCAGGCCGACCATCTCCATCCACATCATCCGGCTTGCCATCTCCGTTTTCATCCAGATAAATAAAAGGGTGCTCCCTCAATTTTTGTTCGGTGCTATCATTGTAATAAGCGGTTACGTCTTCAAAACCGACCCTCCCATCCGGAAGAACAATTTTGCCCGAATGGAGAATTTCAATAAATTTTTTGACCCCCTCTAAATCTCCCATGGCTAATTTAAATTCAGCCCCCAGTGCCCAATCATAAATCACGAGCCCATGCTTAAGCACATTCCCTTCTCCGCTATCGGGCAAAGTTGGATCGGCTCCGATAAAACTATGCGGGATTCCAATGCGCGACATCGCTTCATTGTTAGCCAACCAATTCTGGTATTTCACCGGATCCACTTTTTCAATAGGGCCGATGTCTACTTTAAACGCACGCTCTGTCCATTCCCCCTCCCCTTTGGCGTTCGCTCCTGCGATGCGAATTTGATACTCACCATTCGCTAGGGAGGGCAAAGTGTATTCATTCTTGTCTGTGACTTGATCCACAGTAGGCTTTGCTTCTCCCTTTTTCAATATTTGTACATGATATTTCGTAGCGAATGAATCCTTCTTCCAGATAAATACTCCAGATAGCTTGTCTATAACAGTAGGGGTTTGAATCCATTCCACCTTTCCTGGAACAGTCTGCGGCGGTACATAATCACCCGCTAAATTTGTCGCGATACGACTCACCACTGGATTAGGATGCGACTTTAACTCGAATAAACGATCCTTGGATTGACGCTCTAAAAGCCCCTCCATTCCACTTTCAGCTTCCGCAATATGCCACCATTCAAATCTGGGATCACCATTGATCACTTGTAACAAAACGTTAAATACTTCTTCAAACTTACCAACATGCCCTAAAAGTTCCAAACTCCACTTGCGAGTGTCCGTATTGGCACCCAGATTAAACGCATTGTCAATCAAAGGCTGAGTAGTGATTGGTCCCATGGTTTTTATAATCGGATAGGCTCGTCCTTGTTTTGTGCTTCTAGGATCAGGATTGGTGAGTTCTTTAATGAGTACCTTTGTCTTTTGTTGAACAAGCTGGATACTCTCTTCATCCAGCTTCCCTTCTTGGAACCACTGAGCAATTTGTCTAGCCGCAGGGTAGGGAACGGTTCCAGCAGAATCGAGCTTTGGCAACAGGGCTTCTACATCAGCGAGTGGGATAAATTCTTGTTTCTGGGGTGTTTTTTCTCCAAAATGTTGCCCCACTAAAACAAGATCGAAAATGTTCACGACCTTATCTCCATTGATATCGGCTTTATTATCACCCGCCCTTCCAAATTCTTTCCCAACAATGACCAGATCAAAAATGTTTACGACCCCATCCTGATTGACATCCCAAGGAGCCCCTTCTGCAGGGGCTTGAGCCTGCTGGCGATTCGCCTCTACTGCCTGTTCCTCTTGGACGATTGGCCACTGGAGGTTCTGTTGTTTTTGAACGACCCGATGGTTGATTCCATGAAACTTGGGGATATCAATTGGATTCTCTTGACGGGGTGGGAATGTTTCCCGAATATCACGAGCAAAACTTTCGGATGAAAATAACCCTAGGCTAGCTATCAAAAATAAAACCGAATGAATTGGATGTTTCATGTTGTTTTATGCCCTCCCAATAAAAAAACCTAAACTCCCCACTATTTTGCCCTTTTGGGTGCGAAGTTTAGGTTAAGGTAAGTATACCTTAGCTATCCCGAAAATGCAAGTTAAAGTTTTACATATCTTAGAAGCCTTGTATAAGATGAGTTA
>CAYJQR010000035.1:0-4687 GCA_964372345.1 uncultured Planctomycetia bacterium
CGCCGTTCTCTTTTCGATATCCCTCACCGATGACCCGATGAATTCGTTGTTTAATTGACATAGGCAGTTGAAGCGTCCAATCGCGCGTTTGTCCTGTTTTACGGTAAATCCAGAAATCCTTCAGGGAGAGAAAGCAGAAGAGCGCTGTAACGGCGGCCGTCAACCATAAGAGCCCTTTGGAAAGAATAGGGAAAATCGCCAGCGTGTGGAGGAAACGAAGCAGGCCAAGGCCGATGGCGAAGTACGTGAGAAAAACCGAAAGGATGAAAAAAATCCCAATCCATTGGATCTGCCGCCGCTGGTAGCCGGCGAATCCGAGAAACGAGATAAAAAAGACAATCGTCGTGAACGCGCACGGGTTGATCCCGTCTAAGAAGCCGGCGGTCGCAATCGCCAGAAAAGAAAAAGAACTGAATTTTTCCTTGAGCGTCTCTGTTGTCCCCCTCTCCCCTTGGGGGAGAGGGGCGGGGTGAGTGGAAGAAGGGACCGGTTCTATTTTTTCAGGCGTTGATCTCGGAGAAAAAATAGAACCGGTCCCTATTAAGTTTTTCAGCGTCGCCTCAAACCGCGCTTTAATCGCCTCTTCTCCCGCCAGGATAACTCCTGCCATCACCAGAGTCGGGGGCTGATACCGGAAACCGTAAGCCCGTTCCATCTGCGTCAGGCGCGCGTTATTTTCAGGGATTGAAATATCAACGGTCTCCACTTGAAAGACGCCGGGATATTTGGCTTGCATCTGAGGAAGGAATTGATCGGTGATTTCCCGGCAATGGGCGCAGGAAGGGAGATAGTACAATTCGAAACGATGCGGTTCTCCATAAACAACAGAGCAGACAAACAAAACGAATAAGAAAATGACTCCTCGAAAGCGGTTCATTATTTTCCATTGTACGACAATCGGCAAAAAAATCAAGTTTGACTTAACCCTAAGGTATGCTATACTTTAATACATGCGGGGGAGAACGCTGACATTCCGATTTGTAGGGCTTCTGGTTTCTCTTTTAATCGTTTACCCCACTCTTTTTGCTTTCTTCGTTCAATCCAGTAGTTTTTCCGATGGACTTCGCACGTCATTTCTTCTGTTCAAACAGCCGCTGTTAGCCATTTTGGCGATGACACTGTTTTTTCTATTCGCGAAATCCGGTAGGGGCGATTCGCGAATCGCCCCTACCGGATCCAAATGGCGGGAATTCCTCGGGTTCTTCTTAATAGGAATTCTCTGTCTAACACTTGCCTCAGTCACACAAGTTGATCTCAACCCAATCCTCAATTCAGGCATTTCCATTCACAACAACAAAGTCCACTGGGACACCCAGCGCTGGGGAGGGGTGCCATTCTTGTCGGAGGCAGACCCAGTGGGGGAGCAATATTTATGGGTGAGAGGATCAGGGGAAAAGTTAAAGAAGATGGTAGTGCAGAGTCAAGGGGGACATACGACGTACCCCGTACGACGTACAACAGCCTCAAAACAGCCCCTGCGGTGGTGAGTGGGTTGTTGGTGTTTGCGTTAGTGGCGGGGCAGGAGATGGTGGTGTCCAATAAAAAAGCGATAGCATACGATTGTTCAACAGGAAAAGTTAAATTTGAATTTAAAGCTAATGGGGACCAATGTCAGGCGGAAACAAGCAAGTTGATAACACCTGTGACAACTAAAACCTGCTCGCAAACCAATCCCTACGGGTGTATAGAGCCCGGCCCGGGGTCATGTCTGTTGAGTGCTGTTCTTGCGTTACCGAGTTGTGATACAACAGGAACGCATACATATACTTGTAGCTGCGTGCCAGATCTAACTAACCCGTTTCCTCCTAAGTAGCTGTAACGATTCTCAGTTGAAAGCGAACTATAGTGGAGACGTTTGTCAATCCGCAACCTATAAGTATAAATACACCGGGAATACAACAGATAATTGTAATAGTGCTTTCGGTTGTATGGCTCCTGCTACACCAGGATCACCAGGATGTGACCTTAAGGATAGCATTACAAATGTTGAGGTTCCCTGCGTCCCCGAATTCCCCGCGTTGTTTCCGTTTCTGTTTTCATTCCTTTTGCCGTTTTTGAGAAAGCTAGGAGTTAAGAACTAAAAACTAGGAGCTGGGAGATTGTTGTCCAGACTTCAATTTTGACTTTATCCCTTTATCGTGATAGAGTTAAGTAAAGGAAAAACATCATGCGTCAATTTCGCTATTATGTAGATACTTCTGTGTGGAATTTTTTACTGGAAAAAGAAAGACCGGAACGCCGTGCTATTACCGAGAGATTTTTTGACCAGCTAAAGGAGCTCGGAGTTATAGAGATTTCGAAACGATGCTTTGCACTTAGCCATTGCTGCTGTTTATGATTTTGATGTGGTCGTCAGTTGGAATTTTGAACACATGGTTAAGTTGAAGACACGGATTGGAGTGAATGGATTGAACAAAATGCTTGGTTATCGAGAAATTGAAATTGTTTCACCAGAAGAGGTGATATTTCTATGAATCTATTAGTTTCTGTTACGCTAAGAGAGCTTCACCACATTCGAGAGAAGATCGCACAGGAGCAAGAGGCACTTTCTAATAAAGACAAGGTTGAACATACGCGAAAAGAGGCAGAGGTATTATTGAAAGTTTAGAACTTGACACTACCAGAGGTGTTAATGACTGGCAAATCGTCTGGAGACCGGGAGACGTAGGAGTATAAACTTTTGGCCGCTGTTGAGAATGCTACAGCTCCGGTGACAGTCACCCCGTAACCTTAGTATTCTTGTTTCAGGTGTGGTAATCTCGGAGATAGGAGTTTAAGAGGAGGTGTATCTAATGATTGAGAAATGGATTACTTTCGATCCAGAGATACTTTCTGGAAAACCTATTATTAAAGGAACACGTATCTCTGTTGCTGTGATTCTTCAGTGTATTGCGTCAGGAATGACCGTTGAGGGCATATTGAGAGGGTATCCCACATTAACAAGAGCAGGGGTATTAGCCGCTCTTGAGTTCACCGCCCAACAGATGGCAGGTGAAGAAATCCGAACATTGGAAAAGGCATGATATTAAGACTTTTCACTGATGAAAATGTTCATGTTGACATTATTGCTTCATTACGCAAAGAGGGATTTGATGTTATAACGGTTATGGAAGTTGGCCTTGTAGCTCACAAGGATTATCAAATACTTGAGTATGCAGAAAAAGAGAAAAGAACCCTCATAGTCGTCCCCGAATTCCCTCCGCCAGAGGCGGACAGGCGCTTTCTTTCCGTTTCTTCTCTCCCTGCTGGCGCCGCTGTTGAGATGGCGGTGGGCAAGGTAACCCTCCACTCCCATCGCTGATCCATTCGGCTGCCCGGATGTGAAAATCTACTATTGCTGTTGTGTTGCAGTTGATTTTGTATTTTCTTCTCAGGTGTGATATCCTTAAAATGAGGTTAGGCGGAGTATTATTGAGAAATGAAGGAGGTTATGTCAGTGTCGAAGATGAAACAATCTGAAGAACTAAGTTGTACCATCTGGTTAAGTCGTCATGAAAGAACTGTGGCGCGTTATTCTGGTCAATGGATTGCAGTGCATCCCACCTATGGAATCGTTGTTGCAGATGCGGAATTAGAAACTGTAGAGGGCACTTTTCGTAAGCGGTATCCTTTGATGTGTCCTTTTCTATACCGGGTACCTCGCAAAGATGAGAGGTTTTTTGTTCTGTGAGGAAGTCTTTTCCCTATATAAACTGGCAAGGGCAATTTCTCCCCATGGTACCTATTTATATCCCGCAGGTTGATTTTTCGATAGAAGCTCTTGTGGATAGTGGCGCCAATATCTCTATTTTTCATCCGGACCTAGCCTCTCGTTTAGGGCTGAAAATTAACAAAGGGAAACCGATTGATCTTACAGGTGTGGGAGGACGGATTAAAGCCTATCTTCACTCTATGGAATTGGAGATAGGCTCGGAGCGTTTCATGACTCATGTTGCTTTTTCTGAGGATTTCAAAGTAAGTTTAAACATCTTGGGGCGCAGGGGAGTATTTGAGCATTTTCGTATTACTTTTAATGAGAGGCAAAAACAAGTCATTCTGGTCCACTAAACACCCTGCGTCCCCGAATTCCCTCCGCGTTCTTTCCGTTTTTGTTCTCCCTGCTGGCGCCGCTGTTAAGGTGGCGGTGGGGAAGAGTATGAGAGATAGTAATTGTGTGGGATAATTCGTCATTTGACTTGGATGATGTCATTAGGTATACTTTGGAAGTAGAGAGGGATGTGATATGCAACTTCAACGCACTATTAAGGTAATCGTACGTCAGGGAGATACTCATTACGTTGCTGAGTGCTTGGAAATTCCCGTTGTGACTCAAGGGGTTACTTTAGACGAGTTAATTGCTAATTTGCGAGAAGCGGTATCTTTGCATTTAGAGGGAGAGAACCTTGAAGGTAGCCCATGGCAAAAAGAATGATCACTCATAAAAAAGCCGCAAAGGAGCCTAGCGAAGAGAGACGTTTTGAAATACTGTTAGAGGAAATTCGTGGCGAGTTGAAGTTGATGAGTGAAGCTTATACGGCATCGGTAGAACGCGATCAGAAATTAGATGCCAAGATAGACCGATTAGAGATTCGGATGGATCGGATGCACCATGAGTTTTTTGATTTTGTCAACAAGGTGCATGGTGAGTTAAGTGGACAGATTGCGAATTTCAGGATCGAGTTAAAGCAAGAGATTCAAGAAGTCAGGA
>CAYJQR010000035.1:4787-10411 GCA_964372345.1 uncultured Planctomycetia bacterium
GGACAGATTGCGAATTTCAGGATCGAGTTAAAGCAAGAGATTCAAGAAGTCAGGAATGAATTAAAGCAAGAGATTCAGAATGTCAGGATCGAGTTAAAGCAGGAGATTCAGAATGTCAGGGATGAGTTAAAAAATGTAGAAGTACACCTGCGTAAGGAAATTCAAGAAGTCAAAGAAATTCTCGTTGTCCACGATAAGCGAGTCTCCGCTTTAGAACAGGTTTAGTAACAAAAAACTCCATGACGTTACTAGCCACCCTCTGGCAATACCGCGATCTCGCCTTAAAATTAGCCTCAAAGGAGATCAAAGTCCGCTATAAGCATCCGATTCTAGGACTTCTTTGGGCGCTCATTGTTCCCTTTTCCCTCATCCTGATTTTTAACTTCATCTTTTCAGCTTTTCTAAAGGTTTCTGATGAGGAGATTTCGTTTGTCGCTTACATCAGCGCCGCCATGTTTCCATGGACTTTTTTCCAACTGACTGTAGGAAATTCTACCACCTGTATCGTAGACAGTGGAAGTCTCATCAAAAAGGTCTATTTCCCAAGAGAAATCATTCCTGTTTCCATTGTGTTGGCAAATTTGTTCAATTTCCTATTTAGTCTCCTGATTTTGATCTTCTTTTTGAGGTTCCTGAGTATTCACTGGAGCTGGCGCTTGATCATTCTTCCTTTGATCATCTCTCTCCAATTTTTATTGTCGTTAGGGGTAGCCTTGCTCGTCTCTGCTCTGCATGTAGAGTTTCGCGACATGAAATATATTGTCGAAATAGCCCTAACTTTGTTATTTTATTTAGTACCTGTCTTTTATTCCTTTTCTATCTTAGAACAGTATTCACCAGTGGTGACGTTTCTTTATATGATGAACCCAATGGTGGGTATTGTGTCGTTTTATCGCTGGGCATTATTACCAGGCTATGCTTTCGTCCTACCAGGAGGGATTTCCTGGGGATTATTAATGGGTTATACGGTTTCTATATGCATTGCTATTTTTATTTTAGGTCAGCGGGTCTTTCGGAGACGCCAGATGACCTTTGCGGATTGGGTTTAACATCATCTTCATGTCTCTTCTACAAGTCCATAACCTTGGCAAGCGTTACCAAATGACCTACGAAAAACAGGCATTGGTACGCTATCTACTTCCGAAATTCTTGAGAATCCAAAAATTTGGAGATTTCTGGGCGGTTCGGGGTGTTAGTTTCCAATTAGAGAGGGGATCAGTTTTGGGTGTGATTGGTCCTAACGGAGCCGGCAAGAGCACCCTCTTGAATCTCTGTTCTGGTATCACTGCCCCTACCGAGGGAGAGATTAAGGTGGGGGGTAAAGTAGCCAGTTTATTAACGCTGGGAGCGGGTTTTCATAACGATCTCACGGGTGAAGAAAACGTCTATCTCAATGGAGCGATCTTAGGTTTAACGATCAAAGAAATACGCCGGAAGATAGACGATATCATTCGTTTTTCAGAATTGGGATCCCTTATCGAAGCACCCCTTCAAACTTACTCCGCGGGGATGATGATGCGCATTGGATTTGCCATTGCTATCCATGCTGATTTTGATATTTTAGTCATTGATGAAATCATGGCGGTTGGAGATGGTGCTTTTCAGAGGAAATGCTATGCAAAACTGCAGGAGTTCAAGGAGTTAGGAAAAGGAATTATTTTAGCGAGTCACGGACTAGAAACAATTGAAACTTTTTGCGATCGCGTGCTTTTGTTAGAAGCGGGCAGGCAGGTAGCCTATGGAGATTCCAGCAGTGTAGTGGCGGTCTATAGAAAACGGATGAATGGGAATGGGGATTCACTATTAACCCCTGCGGAGAAAAAACGGATTTTGTTGTCGCTTCATGGAAGTGGAAAGAGTAAAAGTCGTCCTATCCCCAGTGAAATTAATTGGGTGCGAGGAGCTTGGCGACAGCGGTTTGGAATGGGAAAAGCACGGATAGAGAAAGTGCAACTCTTGGACAAAGATTCGCAACAAATTACAGAACTCAGTTCAGGGGATTTATTAAAGATTCGAGTAGAATATCAGGTGGAAGAGCCAATTTACGATCCACATTTTGGTGTGGCTATCTATCGGGATGATGGAGTTTATTGTTTTGGTCCGAATACTCGATTCGATGGTATCCCAATTGATCAATTGTCTGTGGGTAAAGGGTGGTTTCAGATTACTTACCCTAGGGTTTCACTATTGACAGGAAGGTTTTCTTTAACGATTGCTATCTGGGAAAAAGAAGAAATTCAGGGTTATGATTACCATCATGGGATGTATCCTTTCAAGATTCGATCCAATCATTCCGAATATGGGGTTACCTCTTTATCCCATCAGTGGATGCAAGGTGGAAAAGATTTGGCTAGTCAAGGGAACTTGATGATTGGCCATAGCTTTTTTCAGAAAGAGATGGAAGAACGTATTGGGCTTTGGTTGAAGAACCGTCCAATTCAGATCTTGCAAAACGGTATGCACTTAGAGTCTTTTAGAATCACTCAGGATTTAGATGACCGAGAAAACCCTTTCGTAACAGGAGATACAATGGTGATGAAAGGTAGTTTTACTGCAAATAAACCCGTAGACCAAGTAGCGATTTGGATAGGTATTTTTCGAAAGGATGGAATTCTTTGTTACGGGATGAGTTCGCTAGCAGACGGGGTTTTGTTGGAGTTTCAAGAAGGAAAAAACAATGACTGGGGGATTCGTTTTCCCATGATTCCTCTATTGAGGGGTCAGTTTAAAGTTGTGGTTGCGTGGATGAATCTCCATCAAGATATCTGGGGCGTAATACCAGAAGCGGGTCTGTTTGAAATTAAGGAGACACTGCTCCATCATGGCTTAGTCCTTATGGAGAGAGAGTGGAGGAGTTCAGCTTTTGGGTGGAGAAAACAGGTGGGGAGGCTTTTTTATGGAACCAAGCCCCTTTCAAAATTGGCCCTTTGTTTCAATAGTTGTTCCCGTTTATAATGGTGCTGAGACGATAGAGAAGTGTTTAGACTCGCTACTTCATTTAGACTATCCTCATTTTGATATTTGGGTTTTAAACGATTGCTCCACAGATGACACGACGAGACTTGTTCAACAGTATTTCCCCAAAGTCCATCTGCATCAGAATGATAAACGTCGTGGGTTTGGTGCTTCTTTAAATAGAGGAATTCGACTCACAAAGGGAGAGGTTTCTGCTTTTGTCAATGTGGATGCGTGGGTGGATTCCCAATGGTTAAAAGAATTGGTTTTTGTGTTGAGCAGTCATTCCAATGTTGGGGTCGTTGGTTCTAAAATTTTTGATCCGGATGGAGAAACATTACAACATACGGGCGCTTATATTGCGGCGTCCGGTTTTACTCAACACTTTGGCAGAGGAGAAAGAGAAATAGAGAAGTATAATACCGTCAGAGACTGTGACTATGTCTGTGGAGCCGCGGTGGCATTCAGAAGAAATGTTTTTGAAACGTTAGGTGGATTTGACGAGCGGTTTTATCCCTGCTATTTTGAAGATGTAGATTTATGTGCTCAGCTGAGAGAAAGAGGCTATCAGGTACTCTATGTACCCAAAGCGGTGGTCTGGCATTGCGAGAACATCACGTGGGGAAAAGCAAGTCGAGGATACTTTTACCACTATAACAAAAATCGTCTCCAGTTTGTCTTTAAGTGGTTAGTCAAGCGGAATGGGTTTTTTAAGCAGATACAATTAGAGTGGGACATTTTTCGTAAACCATGGCCATATGGATTTCGTTTTGTTTGGATCGGCGCCTTCTTTTCAGCGATTGTTAGAACTGTGACTTTTCTCATGACAGACAAAGTGAGTGATTATAAAAAACAACAGCCTTCAACCCTCCATGAACACCTTAGCTATGTGAATCATTCTTATGACCCTTTCATTCTCCCTAAAAAGGGATTATTCAAGAATTGGTTGAGACGTCTTGTGGCGAGGGTTATCGGGTACTATGTAGTACGGCAGAGAGATTTTAATGTTTCAGTAGTCTGTATCTGTAATGATTTTCATCAGAGATTAGAGAGAATAGAACTACAGCAGAAACAGGTCCATGAAGAGCTCCAAAATCTTAACAGTCAGATGAGCAAAATTCAAAAAAGGCAAGAGGCACTGTTAAACTATTTGTCTTCTTCTTTTGAAAGCCTCTGTAAAGAAAAAGAAGAGATCTTAAAAGAAAAATAAATCATCATGAAAGTTTTATTACTAGGGGTTTCTCCCTTGCCGTATAAAGATTCTTTTGTCATGGGTCCGGGTATTCGCACCTGGCAGTTTACCGAACCATTGCTTCAGGCAGGACATCAAGTTCGGCTAATATGCTTTAGACAATTAGGCATTCCAAAAGCAAAGCCACCACAGCATCCAAAATTGGAGTATCAAGAGGTTACTTTAGAAGAGTTCTTAGCTATCAACTCAATTAAACGCCTTGAGAAGGAGTTTCAGCCCGATTGCATTGTCAGTGCCGCAGATCCAAGGACAGCATATATCGCAGTTCAATTAAATCAGGAAAGACCGGTTTGGGTAGATCAATTTGGCGACTTAATGGCAGAGGCGCAAGTAAAATCTTTTGTAGATGGGAATGACCAAATGATTCTTCATTATTGGAAGTACTGGAGACTGGTGTTAGATAAAGGGGATCATTTTTCTACCTTGAGTTCTCGTAACCAATACAGTCTTATAGGGGAACTGTCAACACAAGGGCGCTTGAATCGCCATACCTTGAACTATTCGTTTGTTGACCAGATTCCCTGCGGGGTTGATGATCAGTCGCTCAGCCCTAAAAGGGGAGTTCTATCAGGGTATGGACTCACTCTAGACGATTTTGTCGTGTTATGGTCCGGAGGCTATAACACCTGGACAGATACGGAAACCCTATTTGCAGGACTTGAGAAAGCGATGGCTCAATCTCCACGACTCCACTTCGTTTCTACTGGGGGGGGTATCCCTCATCACAGCACAAAGGGATATATCGAATTTGAGGAAGCTGTGCAGTACTCAAAATTCAAAAACCGTTTTCACTTGTTAGGATGGGTGGATCATCAAAAATTAGAAAGTATCTATCAAGAAAGTCATGTAGCGGTTAATTGTGACCGCTTTTGCTATGAGGCGGTTTTGGGAAGCCGAAACAGAATGCTGAATTGGTTAAAAGCGGGGCTGCCGATTGTCAGCACCACTCTTACAGAGTTGGCGCAGATTTTAGAACAGAATGAACTCCTGACTTCTTTTGCTAATGGGAATCCAGAGGCTCTTGCTGATGTTCTTACGAATCTCTATAAAAAACGCCCTCATCTTCAGAATTTTGCTGAAAAACGCAAACAATTTGTTAATGACCATTATTCCTTTAATAGGACCACCCGTCCCTTACAAGAATGGGTTAAAAATCCATTTAAAGCGCCTGATCTGCTCCAGTTTCAAAAAAGCCGTAATGGTATCGAGCATTTTTATACCATAGAAGCAAAATATATCCATACTTTAGAGCAAAAAGTAGTCACCCATAAGGACCAAGAGAAAAGAATTCACGAAGTTACCGAAGAGATCGAGAGGCTTGGGAAATTAATCCAAGAACGAGATGAAAAAATAACAGAAGTCCATGAACAGATGCGGCAGATGGGGATGGAGTTTGAGAAGAAGCTTAGTGGGAGGA
>CAYJQR010000035.1:10511-16388 GCA_964372345.1 uncultured Planctomycetia bacterium
GGATTTGAAGAAAAGGTCAAGGAGCATGGGAAGAGGATAGAGGAAAAGGATCAAGTAATTGCGCGAACCCATGAGCAAATGAGGTTATTGGGTGAGCAATTCGACCAAGAGAAGACGAAACTAAACCAAGAGATCAAGGGTGCGCATGAACAGATGCGGCAGATGGGGATGGAGTTTGAGAAGAAGCTTAGTGGGAGGAATCAAGAGATAGAGAAGCTCCATGAACAGATGAAAGAGATGGGAAAGGGATTTGAAGAAAAGGTCAAGGAGCATGGGAAGAGGATAGAGGAAAAGGATCAAGCGATAGCGCAATTAAACGACCAGATGAGACAAATAGGGAGTGAATTCGATCAAAAAATAATCTCAAAGAACCAAGAAATTGGACGACTCCATGGAGAACTAGCCAAGTTGAGTGAACAGATTCACCATTTTCAGAACGAAACCCAACTGACTCGTTTTGAAAAGGAGAAACTAGAACTTCAGTTTACAAATCGAGAAAGAGACGTCGAAGCTTTAATCGAGCAAGTCAGAGCCCTCAACCAGGAGATTATCCATCGGGACCGGACGATGGGTTCCGCTTATGAAGAGCTGAATCAAAGTAGACAGAAGACAGCAGAACAGCAAGAAAAAATCCGATTTCTTAAAGGGGAGTTAGAACGCATGAAGGAATTATTGCGAGTTTTTAGAGAAGAATTTAGTTTGTCTAAGGACCAACTACCATGAGTGACCCACTCGCTTCGATCATCATTCCTACTCGAAATGGCGCCAAAACGTTAGAGAAAGTATTACCTGCTGTTTTTTCACAAAGATCCAATGAGCCTTTTGAGGTCCTGATCGTAGACTCAGAATCTAATGATGGAACTCCAGAATTGGTGAAGCAATTTGACGTTCGGTTCTTTCCCATTCGCAAAAAGGATTTTAACCACGGCGCTACTCGCCAATGGGCGGCAGAACAGGCAAAAGGCAAATATGTCCTCTTTCTAACGCAAGACGCCACTCCGGTCAATGAACATTGGTTTTCTTCTTTGATTTCAGCCATTGAGTCAGAAAAAGGAGCAGTAGGAGCTTACAGCCGGCAAATCCCTTATCCCGATTGTCATCCCATGGACGCCGATGGGATTCTTCAATGGTTTGGTCCTGACCGCAAAATTTACTATTTAGACGGTATCCATTGGGAAAACCTGTCTCCTATGGAAAGAAGATTGTCTGCTAACTTTGATGATGTGAGTTCTTGTATCCATAGGGAAACGTTATTGAAATACCCCTTTCAACCCGTTCCATATGGCGAAGATTTAGAGTGGGCAAAACGTATTTTAAAACAGGGGATGAAACTTGTTTATGAACCAAGCTCTATAGCGCATCACTCTCACCGCCGTTCACCCCTCTATGAATTCAAGAGGCGCTATGTGGACCACAAAATGAACAAGGTCTATTATGGGATTGAACTTTTTCGAGATTGGAAAGAAGTACGCAATGGAATTGTTTATGAGTGGCAAAAGAATTATCAGAAGATTCAGCAAATGACTGGATCATCCTTTACGAAGAAGACACAATTAATGGTAGAGAGAGCAGCGGTAACTGTTGCTCAGGTTTTAGGTACTTACTCAGGAGCACGCTCAATAAGATATGGCGAGTCATTGAAGCTCAGTCAGTTTGAACGCTGGTTTACAAGAGGGGTCTAAAGATAAATTTCCCTCTCCCCCATTGGGGAGAGGGTGAGGGGGATAAGCCAATGCGTATTGCTCTTGTCGTCCACAATTTTCCTCCAGAATCAATCGCCGGAACCGAAGTCTACGTTTCTAACTTAGCACAGGAATTTTCCAAAGATCATGAAGTTCTAGTAGTGACCCGTACAAAAGAAAGGAGCCATGCTCAATATCAAGTATTGAAGGGTCGTCAAGGGCAAGTAGAGATCATTCGAATTGCGAATGACTACCAAGACCTGCTCACTTTTGATATGTTTTACAAAAACCCCGTGATTGATCGAATTTTTTATCACTTATTAAAAGAGTTCCAGCCGGAAGTTATTCATTACCATCATTTATTAAACCTCTCCATGGGTTTTATTGATGTTGGCATAGAATTAAAGATTCCAATGGTTATGACAGTGCATGATTATTGGTATATGTGTCCGCGGATTCAGAGGATTCAGCCTCAGGGATTGCAGAGATGTTCGGAAATCGTTGAGAAGAGATGCACACAATGCCTCTCAAGCTGGCTCCAGCCGTTAGATCGTATTGCTTGGATGGATCGCTCGGTTGTCCCCCTTCTGCTAGTTCAGCAGGAAAAAGATATCCAACAGCGCAATCATTACATGCGCCAACAGCTTGGCAAATTGGACAGGATCATTTCTCCTTCAAAATTTTGTCTGGAAGAATATGTCCGTTTTGGAATTCCGAGAGAAAAATTCCTTCTTCTTGAAAATGGAGTCATGTCATTCGATACAAAGCCCTTGAAGGATCGAACGGTACATACCCCGCTACACTTTGGGTTCATTGGGACATTAATTCCTTCCAAGGGAGTACACATTCTCCTAGCCGCTTTTTCTCAACTGCCAATGGGAATAGCCGAACTTCATTTATATGGTCCCGACTGCGGTTATGAATACCATGAGGATTACGGAAGAGAGATACGATCCTATATAGAAAAAAGAGAAGATATCTTCTTCCATGGTGAATTCGATCCCTCAGCGTTGCCTCATATTTTGGAAAATATTGATGTCTTATTAATTCCAGCTATTTGGTATGAAAATTCGCCTCTGACTATCCAGGAAGCACTCGCATCTTCTATTCCAATCGTTGCTTCACGCATTGGTGGTATTCCTGAAAAGATCACAGAAGGAAAGAATGGCTTCCTCTTTGAACCTGGAAACGTACAGGAGCTAGCTTATTATTTAAAACGTTGTGTCGAATCCCCATTGGGATCCCTTTTCCCATTTTTGGAAAACCACAATGTTACATCAGTAGAAGCACACGCCCAGAAGTTGACGATGATTTACCATGAACTAAAGAATTCTCTTTCATTATGCGAATCCTCCACTTAATCCACCAATTTCTACCCTATGGTATTGGAGGTTCAGAAATTTATACCTATGAACTAGCTCAAGAACAGCAAAAAGAACATGAAGTTTGTATTTTCACTGCGTGGAGAAACCCTGATCTCCCAGAATATTCGATTCATCATGACACTTATAAAGGTATTCCAGTCGTTCGCTTAGTGAATAATTATAGAAAAGTGACCTCTTTCCGTGAAGGCTACGATCATTCACAAATTGATGCTAAATTTGAGGAATTTGTTACTAGTTTTAAGCCCGATGTTGTTCACATTCAGCACCTCAGCAATCTCTCTTTTGGAATAGTTCGGATGCTAAAAAAAATGGGTATTCCTACCATCATGACGCTCCATGATTTTTGGGTGGTCTGCCCTCGTGGACAGCGATTGCGACCTACCTTAGAGCGATGCGCAGAGATCGATCTTTCTCGATGCGCAAAATGTATCCAGCCGTGGCTAGGTGGTTTTCGATACCCTGACGAAGATCATGAAAAATATGTCCGTGAAAGATACAATTCGGCATTGGATGTCCTAAATCAAATTGATCTTCTGATCAGTCCCTCCCTGTTTCTTAAAAAGGAATTTGTGCGTTTGGGTATTTCCCCTGGGAAGATTCTCTACCTAGAGAATGGAAGAGAGACAAAGAAGTTTGAAAATTTTGTCAAAACGCCAAATGGAGGGAAGCGATTTGGCTATATTGGTACCCTGATTCCATCCAAGGGGGTTCATGTCCTTTTATCAGCGTGGAGAAATTTTAATGATGAATCAGCCACTCTTCAAATCTATGGAGTAGAAGTTCCTTATGATGGTTGGGAGAATTATGGAAAAGAACTAAAAGAACTGAGTGCTGGAGATCCACGAGTTCAGTGGAAAGGGGGGTATCAGCCAGAGGAACTTCCCAAAATTCTCTCTAAAATAGATACTCTTATCATCCCCTCCATCTGGTATGAGAATGCCCCTATGACTCTCCAAGAAGCACAACTGAGTCATACATGGGTCATTGCTTCTCGTATTGGAGGGATTCCTGAAAAAGTGATTTCAGGTAAAAACAGTTTCCTTTTCGATCTGGGCGATCCAAATAATTTACTAAATCAGCTAAATTTCAGTATTAGTAATGAGATGATAAAACAAAATTCAAATATACTTGTCACTCCAATTCAAAAACACGCAGAACAACTGGAAGGATGGTATCGAAAGGTGTTTGTATGTTTATCATAAAAGAAAAGAGTAAAAATAAAGCGATGAGAAAACAACAATTCTTAATTATATTGTTGTTGATGATTATAGGAATCTTAACATTTGGGAGATGTTTGAATAATTACTTCGTTTCCGATGACTTTGACTGTTTATATCATAGCATTTCTCATAGTCTACTTCAGTACTTTGATCCCACTATTAAGTCGTTTTATCGCCCCATGGTATTTATCATTTTAGCCATTCTTTTTAGCTTATTTGGACTAAATCCACTGGGATATCATTTAATAAGTTTATCTTTACATGCTGTGAATGCGTGTTTCATCTATTATTTCGTATTGAAACATACTCGATTCCACAATGGGATAGCTTTTCTTTCATCGTTATTGTTCCTTGTGAATGGAAGACATCATGAAACACTCTGGTGGGCAACATGTATTGACAACCCTGCTACTGTCTTTTTTTATCTAATAGCATTACTACTGCTGATATTTTATCGCTATGATGGCTCTAGGAGAAATTATGTCATGTCGATAACTGCGTTTACTCTCGCTTTGCTTACAAAGGAATTTGCAATAAGTTTGCCTCTTGTATTTATATTATATGATTTTATTTTGTTAGACAAGAATTTTAAGAGGTCCAGAAAAATGAGTTTTTACATGAAATATATTCCATATATTCTCATATTAAGTAGCTATCTTGTGCTTGAATATATTCCTGCATCTCACAATGCTGGTACCGGATTTAGCAGGGGTGGACTGACATTCAAGGGATTGTCTATCGAGCGGATCGAAGAGATAATGCGCTATTTTGTAGGAATGGTGCCAATTAGAGGGTACGTATTTAAAATGGAAGAGGTTGGTTTAATATTTTTTGGAAGTTCTATCTTGGTGTTATGGATGCTCCTCAGGATAGATGATGAAAAACGCCGTTTGGCATTATTTGGGTTGTTGTGGTTTCTAGTCTCTGTTCTTCCATTTGTTTTTTTTACCTACAATGGGCACCGATTTTTTTACCTACCTTCTATAGGGTTTTCGATAACGTTAGGTGTTTTAATAGATTTTATCTTCCATCAAATCAAAAATGGAATTAATATATTTCTCGCAGGAATTATTACAGGTGTACTGATTTTTGCTTTATTAGCTACACATTACATTTTTATTATAGAGAAGTCAAAAGATTGGATGCAGGCAGCAAAAATTGCCAAACAGATACTCCTTGAGACTCAAAAATACTATCCACAATTACCTAATGGTACCTTAATTTATTATATAGACTTACCTGATTCTATTAATCCAAGTCTTTATGATGATGGAGCATTGGTATTTAGTAATGGTAATGGAATCACATCGGCACTACGGCTTTTCTATCAGAACAATACCATCGGTGGCGCAAGATTAGATCATAGAGATGTGGTTGGCATAGATATGTTGGACAATCTTCCGGCTGGATCTCATATATTCTCATGTGTAAAAGATGAGACGATGGGTGTTAAGCTAATTGAAGTTACAGAAAAATATTTACCTAGTATCTAGTAATGCCTGATTTCATCGTAACTCATGTTGATTTCTATGCAAGAGAGTGTGCTAAAGTTAGTTGGAATTGAGTAGAACAGCGGTTCCTGATTTGGTA
>CAYJQR010000036.1:0-16145 GCA_964372345.1 uncultured Planctomycetia bacterium
AAATTGATTCCCGTTAACCCTTTTTCAGGCTCATTCTTGGATTAGAAAAGACTGGGTTCAATTCGCACAGAAAGTTATGTCGTGCTTCGCATTCCATAATTGGGAACGTTTAGTGGATTGGGCGCTGGCTCACCGGGTTATCAAATAAAGCCCAGACTTACGGAGTGAAACGAACGTAAGTCTGTTGGCTGAATTTGACCCTTGACATTTGTTTATGCTTAAACCAAGGCAAATGTCAAGGGTTCAATTCGCACAGAAAGTTATGTCGTGCTTCGCATTCCATAACTTTCGTGCTCATTGAAGGAGGAGTTAATGCCGGTCATTCGAGTCGAATGGTGGAAAGGGAGAACCCCGCAGCAAAAGTCAGAGTTATCCAAAAAAATCACGGAGGCCTTCGTACAGGTGGCCCAGGTGTCTGCTGGGGAAGTGCACATCATTTATCAGGATGTGGACAAGCAGAATTGGGCGATTGGCGGGAAAATGTGCGCCCCTACTCCTTTCTTCGATCAATGATATAACAGCTCCCCTGAATTTTCTTGGTGTATTCTTTTAATTCGGCCGCGATCCCGGCAATCTGAGCGACATGGTCTAGCTTCCGTTCTTTATTGGTAACACCACAAAGAGAGATGGAGAGTAAAGGGATTTTCCCAGCAACGCCCGCTCGATCTTTGCCAATAAAGTATCCTCGTTCTACGTCTTCCGGAGGGGAGAATTTTTTGATCCTTTTATCAAATTCTTTGACGATGTTTTCGCAGAGAGGTTCGATCTTATCTATGGTTGTGACAAAGATAAAATCATCCCCTCCGATATGGCCGATAAAATCCCCGTAGGAACCTAATTTTTGGATCAACTCCACCAAGATGCACGCGGTTTCTCGGATAACTTCATCTCCTTTATCAAATCCGTATCGGTCATTGAAAGGTTTAAAGTTATCCAGGTCGGCGTAACAGACGGCAAACGGCGCGCCCCGGATGATTTTCTCTTGGATGGCGCGTTGAATGGAGACATTTCCGGGAAGGCGAGTGAGAGGATTGGCGTCCATATCCATTTCGGTGCGCCGCATGATCATTTTCACTCTCGCTAAAAGCTCTCCTGGCTCAAAGGGTTTGACAATATAATCGTCAGCCCCAGCTTCGATTCCCTTTACTTTATCTTCCAATTCCCCTTTCCCTGTGACCAGAAGAATGGGGGTGTGACTGAGGAGAACATCTCCTCGTAAAATCGCGCAGACTTGGCGTCCGGTCATCTTGGGCATTTGATGGTCGAGTAAGATAAGGTCTGGATTGGACTGTTTCGCTTTGTCAAGCGCCTCTTGGCCGTCGTGTGCTTCGACTAAGTCGTACTCGTCTCCAAGGGTAATACGGATCACGTCTAAAATGTCAGGCTCGTCATCGGCGATTAAGATTTTTTTCTTAGGCATTCACTTCTCCCGTCTGATCATTTGAGGCGCGGCAGTGTAAAATAAAAAGTAGTTCCTTTCCCGGCGCGGCTCTCAACCCAGATGGTTCCTTTATGGGCTTCGATGATCTTCTTGACCAATGAAAGGCCTAATCCCGTTCCTTTGATTTCCTGATTCATGGGGGTGTCAACACGGTAAAATTCCGTGAATAATTTCGGAAGCGCCTCTTGAGGGATCCCAACCCCATTGTCGCTGACAGCGATTTGGTATTCCTTCTCGGACGGATTCACTTTGACCGTAATGACGCCATAGCCATTATCAGGGGTATATTTCAGGGCGTTGCTCAGCAAATTGATCAATACCCGCTGAAGGTGGGCGGCGTCTCCTGAAATGGGATCCATTTCCTGGGGGATTTCAACTTTGGATTGAATTTTTCGCGCCATATATTGAGGCTGGAGCAGGTCAACGACTTTTAGGATCAGTTCCTTCAGCGAGAATTTCTCTAGTTTCATCTCTGTTTTACCCCGTTCAATTCGAGAGATATCCAGAAGGGTATTGATCATCTCCACCAGTTCATTGGAATGCCGGTGAATTTTTTCAAGCCTCTCCTGTTGTTCCTGGCTTACGGGCCCTAGTTTCCCTGAAATAAGAATGCTCGAGTATCCTTTAATGGAAGTTAGGGGGGTCCTTAGTTCGTGGGACGCGGAAGAGACGAAATCCGATTTCATGTCGCTAAGATGTTTCAATTGGTCGTTCATTTTTTCAAGTTCGCGCGTTCTTTCCTGCACCTTAGCTTCCAGGAGGTGATGCGATTGGCGGAGCTGTTCGTAGAGCCTGGTGTTATCAATGACGACGGCCACTTGGTCCGCCAATAGACTCAGCAGATTTTTTTCGTCCTCGCCGATCTTCTCATGGGGTAAAGAGTTCCCCGCGAGAATCACTCCCACTTTTTCACCTTTGAGTTCAATCGGCGTCAAAAGAAAAGAATCCAGTCTAAGATCGGAGGCGATCTTATGAATATTGGGCTGAGAGGCATAGGCAAATCCTAAAATACCACCGGGGTTATTCCGCAGTAACTGTTCAATATCGGGAATTATTTTCTCGAGAGTTTCTTTTTCCTGCATGCCGTGGGATCTTAGACAAAGGAGAGACGATTTCTCTCGAAGCCGCATGAAGAAAGCCGCTTTCTCAAAGCCGAATTCCTCGGTCAGCGTCTTCGTGACAATTTCAGCCATGACGGATTCATCGAACACGGATCCCATTTTATTCCCCAGTTCATGCAGAGCGAAGAGCCCGCGGGCTCTTGTGTCAAGCGTCTCATGAGTTCGCGTCAATTCTAAATCCTGTTTGACGATGATCTTGGTATTTTGGTCCAGTTCCTCGCACAGTTTCTCGAAATACTCCAAACTTTTGGAAGACTCATAAAGTTTTTTCTGTCCGTGAATCCAGAGAATTAAGAAAACGACAAAAGAGATTCCCAGTGTTACCATCAGGACGAGCGTCATTGTAGGTTCCATTAATAGTTCTCCGCGACCGTCACAACCACAACGCTCTCGTTGTGAAAATGAGATTGCCCCCGGTGCATGGCGGCTCCCATCGGAGCCTGCTCTCCATAGCTATAGAATCCGGCTAACGGAACACTTTCTCCCAGCGCCTGCTGAATAGTTTGGATTTCCTCTTTAGCTTGAAAGCGAAGGAGTTTTTTCCGGGCAACTGAATTAAAGACGAGGGCGAAAAGAGGTTTCTTCCCGTTGAGTCCGTTGAGAGCTTGCAGAGCCGCCCTGCGCGCCGCTGAAAGAATGGTTTCATGACTGCTCATCATCAGGCGGACATGGCTCTGTTCGGGGATATCCGCCGAATAAATCAGCGCCCCGGTCGCCGGATCCACGCGCAAAACATTGCGAAGAAGATATTCTTCTTCTCCGGGGATTGACATCCCCAGGGGATAGGCCAGGGTGAGCCGGGCCAAAGATTCCTGCTTGAGCTCTTCAGCGACGGAACCAAAGTATTCGGCGTAGAGGTTCGCGGCGGGGCTGCCATCCAATTCGTCAACGCGGTTTAAATAGGATTTAGTTACTTTTCTTGGTTTGCCGATAGGGTTCCAACCGTGCCGGATGCCGACTCCCATGGAAACCTCTCCTCCGAAGAGGGCGCCTACCACCGAATTGGTAAGGACTTTATCTTGAAAAAACTGAAAAGTTTTCTTAAAACTGTAATCGTCCGCGGCAGATCCTCCCGCGATCAGAAAACTGGTCCCCAGTGCCTCCTGGCATCCCCTCAAGATATCGGACCCGTTTCCCGCCAACCCATCGGGGAAAATCAGGAAAGCATGGCGCTCCTTTTTGATTCCCTGAGCGGCCATGAAAGAAGCGCGTTGACCTGCCTGACGGGGATTCTCATGGACTGATTCGCCGAATCCGGCCGCCACGGCGATTCGATCTGAGGAAAACAACAGCACGACAAGGGAGCGTTTGAGTGGGCCTGATGAAATAATTTCCCCAGCGCTACTGCATCCGATCAGGGTTTTGGGATGAAGAGTGGAATAGACCGTTTGGACAATTTTAGCTTGAGGATAAAGAGAAGAACAGAAAAGAAGAACTAAATCAACCGGTTGTCCATCGGGAAGTTGAGCATTTTTCAAAGCCATTATGACAACTTCTTCAGCCGCTTTTGGATTCTCCTCCAATGATGCGTGACCGATCCCAATCCAGCTCGCCATTAGAAATTATCATATATGACTAGAGGGGCAAGGGTCAAGGGTGTATAATGTTTTTCTTGATTCGGCGCTATCGTCTAGCCTGGTCCAGGACGTTACCCTCTCACGGTAAAGACACGGGTTCGAATCCCGTTAGCGCTATTCTGTTACGCCGTTCGATAACTTCTCCGAGGACTTTTTTTAGGTAAGAGGAAGAAAAATGGTTTAACTCAAGTGGAATTTGCCAAGCGAGCGGGAGTTGGTTTACGGTTTTTAAGAGAACTTGAACACGGTAAGACTACGGTAAGAGTAGATAAGCTCATGCAGGTCTTGAATTTTTTAGGATATCATTTGGATTTAAAAAAGAATGAATCCGAATTAGCAAAAAAGAAAATAGCCTAAGCAAGAGACCTTATGAAAAATTTAAGGAAAGCACAGGTTTTTTATAATAATGAATTGGCAGGATATCTTGAAGAAACATCCGAGGGATATAACTTTCAATATGATTCTGAATTTTTAAAAAAGAATATCCCGATCTCGATCTCTTTGCCGCCGAAAGAAGACCCTTATGAATCAAAAGAGTTATTTCCATTTTTTAAAGGACTCTTGCCCGAAGGGTGGTATCTCAATATCGTTAGCGTGACACAAAAGATAGACAGTAAGGACGCTTTTGGTGTATTGATAGGAACGGCAGGCGTGGATACAATCGGAGCTGTCACTGTTAGGAAAGAGGAAGTTTCAAATGAGTGAAAAATTTCTTAAAGAGATGTTTAATTCAACCCCTTTTGATAAAGAGAAGCAAGAACAGTTTATCAAAATTATAAAGAAGAGGTTAAGCCGTTTAGAATTGTCAGATTTTTGATCGTCTTTATCGAATTCCTCTTTATTTTTTCTTATTGACAATCTCCCTCCTCCTTCGGTAAATTATAAACACTTTAAAAAGAGGAGGGGCTATGGCAGACAATTACCCGGCTTTGAGGATCGGAAAAGTTACCTTTAAGGTTCTGGCTTGGATTTCGGCAGTGTTAGGACTGGTAGTCAGCGTGGCTCTTTTTGCAGGCGCTGGAGGAACGGATGTTCCACGGCTGGCAGGGTTTGTCTGGATTCTGATTGGGGTACTTTACTTTCTGATCTTTTATGTCATGGCAGAAGCGATTCAGTTGCTTCTTGAGATGCGTGATCTGCTGACAAAAAATAAATAACCTATTTTCCAATGGCTAAAAAATCTTTCACTTCAGAAAAGGATTTCTCAGAGCGCCAAAAGAAAGCGCTAGCGATCTTAGACGCGATCCGGCGCGGGGGGCCTCTCGCTAAGACCGACGTCTCTAAAGCGACCCAGATTAATATCGTCACGGTCTCTAGTTACGTTGACCATTTTATTGAATTAGGGTTTGTGATTGAGAAAGGATTAGGACATTCTACCGGCGGCAGGATCCCGACGCTGGTGGATCTAAACAGCCAAAGCGGTTTTGTCATCGGCATCGGCTGGACCCTGACCGACATTTGCGGCGTCGTGACTGATTTGTCGGGCAATACGGTGTTCCAGCAAAGAACCCCAAAACCCGATGTCATCAGCGAGGATATTGTCAGACAAATGACTGATTTCGCGGACCAACTGATCAAAAACGGGAAATTCGATCCCCAAAAAGTGCGGGGTATCGGCATCGGAATTCCTGGGATTATTGACGATACAGGGCATCGAATCCGCTGGCCGCGCCCGCCGGTAGGAAGCACTGATATCTTCCTGAACGTCTCCGTCCGCGATTCCTTCGAACAGCGATTTGGAATTCCTGCCATGGTCATCAACGACGCAGACGCCGCTGTCTTTGGAGAGAAATGGTTCTCCGTCGAATATGACCGGGAATACATGCTCTATATGTATTCGGGGGTCAGCTGCGGCATTATTATTGACGGCAAAATTTACGGCGGAAAAGACGGCTGCGCCGGGGAATTGGGGATTCACAGTTCCAAAGAGAAGATAGAAGCGTTAGAGCAAATGAAACTCGCTCTGGGGCGATGGGATACTGATTTAAGCATTGTGGAGATGACACGCCGCGCCATTCAGGCCGGGGCAAAATCGGCGGTTTCAGACAGGGTCGGCGGCGATCTTGATAAACTCGATTTTCGTATCGTACTCGAAGAGGCGGAAAAGGGAGATGCCGTCGCTTTGGAACAGATTCGAAAAGGGGGAGAAGCGTTTGGAAGGAAAATCGCTTTCTTGGTTAATCTGCTCAATCCAGAGCTGATCGTGATCGGAGGAGGAATCGAAATCGCAAAACATCTTCTTCTGGATACGATCCGCCAGACCGTCAAGGAGTGGGCTCTTGAAGAAGCGACGCAATCTCTCAAAATCATCCCTTCCCGGTTAGGGGACAGCGCCATCGCGACCGGCGCCGCCTGTTTAATGATTCGTCATATTTTCATGGAGGCATAACAATAAGGGATATTCAGCAAGAATCCAACCTAAAAAAATACGGCTATTTCAGCAAAGACAGCGCTGAGTTCATCATCACCGAACCGGTGACGCCCCGTCCCTGGATCAACTATCTGACGAATGAAGAGTATTGCGCCGTGATCTCGCATAACGCGGCTGGCTACAGTTTCTATCGGGATTGCCGCACGGACCGAATCACCCGATGGGCTCCCGAGAACTACCATTTTGACCGGCCGGGGCGGTTTGTTTATCTGCGCGACGCTCACAATGGGGAATACTGGAGCGCTACTTACCAACCTGTGCGCAAAAAACCCGATTTTTATGAATCAAGACACGGTTTGGGTTATACCACGATTAAAACAACTTATTCCGGAATTGATACTGAAGGGACTTATTTTGTTCCGCTTAAAGATCCCTGTGAAATCTGGCTCTATAAAATCACCAATCATTCAGGGAAGGAACGCCGGCTGGAAATATTCCCTTACGTCGAGTGGCTGTTGGGCGATTATCACGAGGAACTGCGTTATCGGAACATCATGGTTCTCTATAACCGCGTAGCCTATGATCAGGGAGTTGGCGCTATCCTGGCGAAGAAAACCGCCTTCTGGGAGAACCTGAATATTCAGCCCTATCCCTATTTTGCTTTTTTCTCCAGCAGCCTTCTCTACGCTGGGTGCGCGACGCAGAAAGAGGGATTTCTCGGGCGGTATAACAACGAAGAGCGCCCGCAGGCCATTGCCGATGGGAGATGGGAAAATAAGGAATTTTGTTCCGGCGAGGAGAGTGTGGGGGTGTTTCGGCATGAGTTAACACTGGCTCCGGGAGAATCTAAGGAATTTGTTGTGATTTTAGGACAGGTTAAAGGAAGTAAAGCGGCGGTAAAGGGACTGCTGGAGCGTTACCGGGATGTTGAAAAGGCGAAAACCACTTTATCAGAGGTTAAGGAATCATGGAGAAAGAGGATCATTGACAATATTATCGTGAAGACTCCGGATCGTGAGTTCGACACGATGATCAATGTTTGGCTGAAATATCAAGTGACCATCTGCAATTTCTGGTCCCGCTCTCCTTCATTCTTCCATGAGGGATCGGGAGGGAGAGGTTATCGGGATTCCTGCCAGGATGGGGAGGCGATTGTTTCTATTGATCCAGAGCTGACCCGCCGCCGGATCGAAACCCTCGCGTCGCTCATCCGTGAGGATGGGACTTGCGCCCCAGGTTTTAGCGGCGCCCAAGGGGCGGCGGGACATCGTCCCAACAAAGACCATCCTGTCTGGCTCACCTGCATGGTCAGCGCTTATGTCAAAGAAACAGGGAACAAAAAAATCCTCGCCCAGAAATTCCCTTATTTGAAAGATAAATGGATCCGAGGATGGGAGATAAACCCGAATTGGAAAGGAAAGGCGCGGCAGGCGGGAAGCGGCACGTTGTATGAACATTTGAAAAAGAATCTACTGTTTACTTTCAATGATGTCGGAAAGAGAGGAATCCCAAAAATTGGACACGCCGATTGGAATGACGCGATTGATGCCGCCGGCAAACTCCACCGGGGAGAAAGTACCTGGCTGGCGCAGGCGCTGGTTCGTTCCCTCAAGATTCTGGCGGAGCTCGCCGAGACGATCAACAAACCCAATGAGGCTCACGAACTGCGAAAGAAAGCCGTCGTCATGACGGAGCGGATCAACCGAATTTGCTGGGACGGCGATTGGTATCTGCGCGGGTTCACCGACTTCGACACGGTTTATGGTTCTAAGAAGAATAAGGAAGGGAAAATTTTCCTCAACACGCAAGGATGGGCGCTCTTAAGCGGCGTGGCTAGAGGGGATCGGCTGCGGAGAGTTTTAAGTTCCATGGACCGCTATCTTGACGGGGAATACGGGTATGCCCTCTTCTATCCGGCTTATTCCATCTACGACGCCAAACTCGGCCGGATCAGCATGTTCACCGAAGGGACAAAAGAGAACGCGGCTGTTTTCTGCCACGCCGCCATGTTCGCGGCGGTGGGGCTTTGCATGGTGGGAGAGGGAAATAGAGCGTACCGGGCCTTGCGGAAAATTCTCCCGAACGCGCAAAAAGATTACGACCTTTACAAAACAGAGCCGTACGTTCTCGCGGAATATCTCGCGGGACCACAGCACCCCTATTCTTACGGGGAAGGGGCCTTCACCTGGATCACCGGAAGCGCCGGATGGGGATTCATGGCGGCGACCGAATGGATGCTGGGGGCCCGCCGTGATTTTAACGGCTTAAGAATAGATCCCTGTGTTCCATCTCATTGGAAGGAATTTGAAATCACCCGCCCTTTCCGCGGCGCGGTCTATCATATTAAGGTAGAAAATCCCAATGGGGTTCAGCGAGGCGTTCGGGAAATCTACGTGGATGGAGTCAAACAAGAGACGAATCTGCTGACGCCGAAGGAAAAAAGACGTTACGAAGTTTGCGTGGTGATGGGATGAACATAGTCTCGAGTCCCGAGTTTCGAGTCTTGAGTTCTATTTAACTCGAGACCCGAGACCCGAGACCCGAAACTCGAGACCTAATGATGGCTTTCAACTGGCTTTCCATAGAAGGTTGTCTCACCGGCGCGTTTATCAGTTCCCCGTGGCTGGGGGTTCAACATCATCCTACCGAAGAAGAGATCCATTCCTTCGAACAGAAAATCAGGAAAAAACTGGCTATTGTTATGACTTTCCTCGCCTGGGGCACTCCAGCTCGCCTAGCGGCGAAGCCGCTGGAAAAATTAGCTTCTTTTCCTCAAGCTTGGTGCTCTATGATTAGCGAGAGAGGAAGTCTTCCAATGATCACCTGGGAACCGTGGGATCAGAACGTCGAATGCAAAAAGTATCTCCTTGATAAAATCTTAAACGGCCGATGGGATTTCTATCTTCGCCAATGGGCCGACGCGATTCGCGCGTGGGGCAAACCGATTCTGATTCGCTGGGGGCATGAAATGAACGGGACATGGTATCCCTGGGACGGGGTTCATAATGATTCGGATCCGGCCCGCTATATCAAAACCTTCCGCTATATCGTGAATTTGTTCCGGGAGAGAAAATGCGCTAATGTTCTTTGGGTATGGTGTCCTGAAATGGTATTGCACCTGCAGCGGAGCGGCGGCCCTCATGATTACACTTTGTATTATCCCGGCGATTCTTTCGTGGATTGGATCGCTTTTGACGGTTACAACTTCGGCACCGTTGGCGAAAGAAAAGACCCCTGGCGTTCGTTCGATGAAATTTTTGGAGAGGCCTATCAGCGTATGACAACAATGGCGCCGGCAAAAGCGATCATGATCGCTGAATTCGCCTGCGGCGAAGGGGGCGGATCAAAACCTCATTGGATCCTGGAAACTTTCAAGAGCATCCGGCGGTATCCCAACATCAAAGCATGGTTATGGTTCAACATCCTTAAGGAAGCTCAGTGGATTGTCGATTCATCTGCCGCGTCGCTGGAGGCGTTTCGGAATGGAATTAACCCAATTTATTATAAGGAGAGAATCCCTAATACATATTGACAAAGGTTAGGTCCCTATATTAAACTAGCCAAGCCAATTACGCGTAACAGGGGGAAGAGCTTGGAGATTGTAACGACGTAATGACCCATCGAAAAAAGCCGTGGATTTTAGGCGTGTGCCTGACAATTGCGCTGGCGGGGTGTGCTCAGAAACAAAATGCCAGCCAGCTGATGATCTGGCACTGGATGAGCGATCGGGAAGACGCTTTTCAAGAGCTCGCCAGCCGCTACAAAACCGCTACCGGCATTCCTGTCCGATTTGAACTCTTTGCCCCCTCCGACGCCTACAGTCAAAAAGTCAAAGCCGCCGCCCAGACGAATACCCTTCCCGATATTTTTGGAATCCTCGGTGAGAAAAGAGACTTTGCCAGTTTTGTCCTCTCCGGCTACGTGGCCAACCTTGCCGCTGAAGTAGACGCGGGCGAGGGGCTCTGGCGAAAAGTTCTGTTTGAAAAACCCCTTCTGATGAATGAATTCACGGCCGGGAACAGTTACGGCGTGGGCGTTGGCACGTACGGTATTCCCGTGGATGTGATGAACATCCAGTTTGTTTACAATAAAGAATTGTTCCGTCAGGCAGGGCTGGATCCAAGCAAGCCCCCGGTGACATGGAAGGAATTTCTTTCCGTGTCGGCGAAACTGAAAGAAAAGGGAATTCAAGGGCTGGTCAGCGGGTGGGGGGAGATCTGGATGATCGAGTGCCTGGCGTCTAATTTCGCGTGGAATATGATAGGGGAGGAGAAAATTTTGGCCACTCTCCGCGGGAAAGTTCCCTATACCGATTCCGACTGGATCCGCGTTCTAAAACTCTTTCAGGAGATGCGGGAACAGGGAGTATTGGCCGACGGCGTGGTGACCATGATCAATAAAAGAGCGGAACAGATTTTTGCCAACGGCCAGGCGGCGTTTGCCATGAACGGTTCCTGGTGCGTGAACGTCTATCACGGGATGAATCCGAATCTCGACTATGGCGTGATGTTTCCTCCGCGCGTTTCAAACGCTTACCCACAGGTGATCTGGGGAGGGGCCGGCTCCAGTCTCATGGTGAATGAAAAGTCATCCCGCAAAAAATCTGCGGTTGATTTCCTAAAATGGCTCACGGCCAAGGACCAGCAGGTTTATCTCGCGAGACAAACCAGAAACCTTCCATCCAATCGTGAGGCGTTGGTGGATCTCCCCCCGATATTGGCGGAGTTTGCCAATGACATGGATCGCGCCGTCCACCCGAGTTTACTGCCGCTGGCGGAGTTTCCTTTGGTGACGGAAGCGTTCACCAAAGGAATTCAGTCGATTCTGATCGGTGAGAAAACTCCCGATGATGTCGCGGGAGAAATTCAGGCGTTAAAAGAGAGGGAATTACAAAAGCAGCGCGCGCGGAATAAAAGGTCATGAAACTCAAAGACCAACTTGAAAATTATCTTTTTGTTCTTCCCGCGATCACCCTATTTGCTGTTTTCAGCATTTATCCTTTCCTTAAAGTTTTCCAGCTGAGCGTTTATGAGTGGGACGGCATTAGTTCGGCGATGCGTTTTGTCGGGTTGGCGAACTTTTGGGATATCTTCCGTCACAACTCTGTTTGGTGGACCTCCGTCTGGAACGCTATTTACATCACTCTGCTGGCGCTGACGTTTCAAAATATCCTCGCTCTCTTGCTAGCGCTGGCCTGTGACAGGGGAATCCGCTGGGGGCATGTTTATCGGGTGATTTTCTATCTTCCACCGGTTCTCTCAGGGATTGTCGTCGGGTTAATCTGGAGCTGGATCTACGACGGAAACTATGGATTGTTGAACCATTGGTTAAAAGCGATCGGCTTGGACAGCTTAACTAGAAGCTGGCTCTCCGATCCTAAAACCGCCCTCACCAGCGTCGCGGTGATTCATATGTGGAAAGGATTTGGCTGGGGATTCGTGATTTTTCTGGCTGGTTTACAGAACATTCCGCGCGAGCTCTATGAGGCGGCGCGGGTGGACGGCGCCAACGGATGGCAGGTTTTTAAAGAAGTCACCGTTCCGATGATGATTCCCGTATTCATTTTAGTGGCGATCCTGACAGTGCTCGGAACGATGCAGATATTTGACATTATCATCTCGACCACCGGCGGAGGGCCGGGCTACCACACCGAAGTGCCGGTGACCAGAATCTTGGCGACGATGACCGGGACTTCGCAGTTCGGTTATGCCTGCGCGGAAGGAATTATGTTTGGGGTTTTATTATTACTTGTCTCGCTATTCCAGATGAGGATTGGCAAAACATTCAGGCAGGCGCCTTAATGCAGTCGTGAGTCACAACTCAAGACTGTCTATCGGGCATGCTTATGGCGTTCCTGATAACGAACGACCAGAAAGACAACGATCGAAAAAATAATCAGAGAAATGGATGTCCACATCGTTATTCTAGCTCCTTTTTTGAAGGCTGCAACCATACTCCCACTCCTATTAGCAAAAAGGGTGACAGGAGGATGAGTATCAGAGGAGGTGATGTCAAATATACACCCCGACTCAATACAAAGCTAGGAAGATCGGTTTGAAGGTTGTGATGCAGGCATTCTGCGGAGGGGTAGCAGCGACTTGTCTTTTCCCCCTTTTCTGGATGATCTCCTCCAGTTTCAAAACGCAGGAGACGGTCTTCTCAGATTTTAGTTTGATTCCGTCGAAGTGGCATTGGACTAACTATGTCGAGGCGTGGACCAAGGGGGGATTCGGGATGTATTTCTTGAACAGCTTTTTTTACACCAGCATCGTGGTTACCGGCATCGTTTTGATCGGTTCCCTGGCGGCGTACGCCTTTGCCCGGCTCCGGTTCCCGGGCAGGCAGTTTCTTTTCATGTTATTTTTGGCGACGATGATGATTCCGATTCCGGGAGCGTTCATCGCTCTGTATGTTCTTTTGAACAAACTAGGGCTCATCAATACTCGCTTGGGGTATATCTTGCCGCAAATCAACGGAGGCCTCGCGTTAAGCATCTTTCTATTAAAAACTTTCTTTGAAAAGCTCCCCAAGGATTTGGAAGACTCAGCCCGCATTGACGGATGCGGCAAGTGGGGGATTTACTGGAACCTGGCCCTGCCGCTGGCAAAACCGGCCATTGCCGTTGTCATTATCTTTAACGTTCTGGCGGTTTGGAATGAATATCTTCTGGCGATGCTGGTGTTGACCGATAAAGAACTGATGCCTCTGCAGAGAGGGCTCATGGTTTTTCAAGGGGCCCACATCACCCAGTACCCGCTTTTAATGGCGGGGATGACCCTCTCCGTGATCCCGATCATTGTGGTATACTTACTCATGCAGCGTTACATTATTGAGGGGATTACCGCGGGAGCGATTAAGGGATGATTAAAGACGGAGAATGGAGAATGGAAAATGCCCACCGGAGGCGGGTTCGCCTCTGGCGAAGAAAATGGAAAAGGCAAATTCTTTTTTTCTCTTTTCTTGTTTTCTTGTTTTTCCCATTCTCCATTCTCTATTCTCCATTCTCCTTGGCCGGCGAAAGCCGGCCAATCAACGAACTCATCACTGCCGCGCGGCAGGCGATGGATCAGCAGAATTTTGATCAAGCCATTCAATACGCCCGGCAATGCGTTGAGAAACATCAAGAACAGGCCATGGTGGAGCAATCTTTTCTGAAAGGTTTCCCTCCCACCGACGAATGGCAAAAATATCAAGCGCTCAATGATGTCGGGACTGCTTATTTCATTCAAGGGGAAGCCTATCTCAAACAGGGGAAAAAGGAAGAAGCGGCTGTTGCGTTCCAAGCGGTCGTCGAACAGTACAGCTATTCTCAATGGTGGGACCCGCGAGGGTGGTATGTGAAGGCGGCCGAAGAGAGCCGGTACAAATTAGAAAAGTTAGAGGGCTGGAAGGCTGGAAATCTAGAAAAAACATCAAAAGACTCCAGCTCTCCAGCTCTCCAGCTTTCTAGCCAACTGGTGTTATTTGATTACGGTAAAGAACCGATTGTGGATTACGCAAAATACGGCGAATTCAAAAATACCGGAACGGCAGATTATCAGTATCAAATCAGAGATCCCAAAGGGCTGGCCGAGGCGGTCGGGGAAGGGATCTTCCCGAACAGCAAATCCGTGTTGAAAGACCCCGAGTACCAGCGCATGGAAGAACAAAAAAGATTAGAAGGCAACCATTGGGATTTCGTCAACAGTAACGATATCTCGGTCGCTTTCTATAAATGGGCCTCTGTCAAAAATGAAGACCGTGGCGTCAAGTTGTTCTACACGGCGCATCTTCTTGAAAAAGCCGGCCTGCTGGAGCACGCGGTTAAGGCCTACTACGCGATCGTGGCGCACTTTCCCGGAGCGATCGGCTGGACTTATTGGAATACCCCGTGGTATGTCGGGGCGACGGCCATTGATAAAATAACCTATCTCTGCCGGTCTCATCCCGAGTTAGGATTGGCGCTGGAAGGGGCCTCTATTCGGGTCATCGGCGGTTTTGACGCCGATGTCACCAACGATCAATTTGTCACAAACCCCGGCCGTTTGGTAAAAGTAGGTCCAGAAGAAGCGGCCCGGCGCGCCAAGCTGGCGTATCATCCCCAAGCCGTGACTAAAAGATCGGAGGCGCTCCAAGTAAGGGGGCATGGCAAAGTCCGCCTCATCCAATCAGCCAACGGGCATTGGCAGATGAGGGTGGAGGACAAACCTTTTCTCATCAAAGCGGTTGCCTATACTCCCAGTAAAGTGGGGCAGAGTCCCGATAATGGAACCCTCCAGGACTGGTCTTTAGCCGATGAAAACAAAAATGGGCTGAACGACGCCGCTTATGAAAGCTGGGTGGATAAAAACCGGAACGGCGTTCAGGATCCCGATGAACCGGCCGTTGGTGATTTTCAGCTCTTGAAGGAGATGGGGGCTAACTCCATCAGAATTTACCATCACGGACTGGTCAGCAACAAAGAATTGCTCCGCCAAATGTACGAAAAATACGGGCTTTATGTCGTCATGGGAGATTTCCTGGGGGCTTACACGGTTGGTTCAGGGGCGAGCTGGTATGAGGGGACCGACTACAGCAGCGAAACTCAGCGCCAGAAAATGATGCAAAGTGTCGAAAAAATGGTCGAGGAATACAAAGATGAGCCATATATTCTTCTGTGGATGCTGGGGAATGAAAACAATTACGGGGTCGCCAATAACGCCAAGAAAAATCCCGAGGCCTACTACCAATTCGCGAACGAAGCGGCCAAGCGAATCAAAGAATTAGATCCAGACCATCCCGTTGCGATCTGTAACGGCGATGTGCTATACTTAGACCACTTTGCCAAGCTTTGCCCGGAGATTGATATCTACGGGGCCAACGCTTACCGGGGCAAGCATGGTTTTGGCCCGAGTTTTTGGTCCAGTGTCCAGTATGAAGCGGACAAGCCGGCGATGATTACCGAATACGGCGCCCCCGCTTTCGCCAAAGAGAAGAGCGCCGAGTGGGTTGAAAAGATGCAGGCGGAGTATCACCGAGGATGCTGGCAGGATATTCTCGCCAACAGCGCGGGGAACGGCGTCGGAAATGCCCTAGGAGGGGTAGTTTTCGAATGGCTGGATGAGTGGTGGAAATCGTACGAGCCGAACGAACACGATACCAAGCAAAATTACGCCGGGCCTTTCCCGGACGGCTGGATGTACGAGGAATGGCTTGGGATTGTCGGGCAGGGAAATGGACTGGAGAGTCCTTTCCTGAGGGAATTGCGCCAAGCTTATTTTGAATATCAAAAAATGTGGAAGGAGAAAGAATGAAACGCGGGGAGAGAAAGAGAGATCGTCAATGATGGAAAATGGAAAATGCCCACCGGAGGCAGGTTCGCCTCTGGCGAAGAAAATGGAAAATGGACGGGATGATGGAAAATGGAAAATGCCCACCGGAGGCAGGTTCGCCTCTGGCGAAGAAAATGGAAAATGGACGGGATGATGGAAAATGGAAAATGCCCACCGGAGGCAGGTTCGCCTCTGGCGAAGAAAATGGAAAATGGACGGGATGATGGAAAATGGAAAATGCCCACCGGAGGCAGGTTCGCCTCTGGCGAAGAAAATGGAAAATGGACGGGATGATGGAAAATGGAAAATGCCCACCGGAGGCAGGTTCGCCTCTGGCGAAGAAAA
>CAYJQR010000037.1:0-15905 GCA_964372345.1 uncultured Planctomycetia bacterium
TATTTTTGAGTTGCCTCTACCGAAGCTCGAATCACTTCCGGATGGTTAGCAAGACCCAGGTAATTATTCGAGGAAAATAACAGGACACTGCGTCCATTGATCACCCCCTCCGTCCCTTGGGCGGATTCGATGGTTCGCAGGGTGCGGTAAAGTCCTTTATTACGAGTAATCTCCAATTCCTTTTCGAGAAAAGAAAGCATGAATTAAAAGTTCCAAAAGAACGCAGGAACTACTTCACCACCATCGGCATGAACTCGGTGGAGCCGTAGATGCCGTAGAGACCTCGTTCCTTCATCCATTGTGCCCGTTTGAGATACCCGAGCGCCGGGCCGATGACGTTAGCCGCCATGGTGGTTTCATCCCCCAGCATGAATTTGTGACTACTGCGTTTGCCGTCGTGCGTGATGCCTGTGAGTATCATCGTTGTCGTCACCGGTTTCTTGTCACTGCGGGTATCCATGACGCCACCGACTTTGACCTGACTGCGGGATTGGACGACGCCGACTCGCTCTAGGAGAATGTCATCGGCATGTTCCATTTCGCGCAGGATGAGTTTTCCTTGGGTTTGATCGAGTAACTCCTCAACTTCGACATCGGTCATCGTTTTGGCCTTTTCAACGGTGTAGCCGGGCAGGTGAGCGATATCTTCCCGGATGGTCGCTTTGTAGGCGTCCCAATTGGCAATACCGACTCCCCACCAGATGTCTACGCTTTCGATTTTGACAAACGACTGTGCCGCGATCACGGCGGCGGCAGTCAATAATCCCGGAGTCGCTCCACAGCCAACCAGATAAACACTTTGGTTCTTTTTGAATTCCTCATCCAATTCAAACATTAATTCAACTGCCCGCGTTCTCTTGAGGGCATCCGAGAAGACACCTCTGAATTCTGATTTCAGAAAACGCCGCGCCACTCCAGGAATAAACTCGTTGGGAAGATTCGGAAGAGCGATGAAAACCCCGTCAATTTTGTCCCCTAGCGCGATGACTTCACCGATCCCGTCGGTCGTTTTCTTCCCATCCACAATGTTTCCAACGGTCTCTTTTGGATCCAACTTCACAATCGTCTCAACAACCAAACCATCGGGACAATAGGCAAACCCCTGGCTGTCGCAGATGGCGACTAAACTCATCTCTTCCTTCATTGAGATGATCTGCGCGGCGGCTTTGCCTAAGCCGCCGGCGCCGAGAACAGCAATGCGCATTTTGTTCATACAAAAACCTCCTTTTGGTTCATCGTTCGTTGTTCATTGTTCGTAGCAAAACAAAAACCTCTCGATGAACAATGAACCATGAACTACGAACTTATATCCTTGAATCCCACGAGAATACCTGCCCTGTTACATTCTTTGTTTGATCCGACACAAGATACGTGATAAACCTAGCGACTTCATCAGGATCACCGTGTCTACCCAGTGCACTTTCATTGACCGCAGAATCCCAGCAAACTCGCGGCAAAACTTCCGTTATTCTCGACTTCATAAAACATGGACAGACTACATTGACGAGGATATTGTAACGCCCCATCTCTTTAGCGACCGACTTCGCAAATCCAATCAAGGCCGCTTTGGACGCGGCATAATTCGCCGCGCCGATCGCCCCTTTAATGCCGACGCGCGAAGCGACCATCACGATTTTCCCGTACCGCTGTTTCATCATCGGCTTCAAGGCGGCTTTCGTCCACAAAAAAGGGGCGGTTAAATTAACATTCACGACTTCATTCCATTCAGAAAGCTCCATTTTGTAACTCATGCGATCCAAAGTGGTGCCAGCGTTGTTGATCAAGATATCAATGTGTCCCAGCTCTTTAACGATCTCCTCACTTCTCTGCTGGACTTGATATAGATTGCGATGGTCTATTTTAACAACCCAAATACCATCCCTTTGTAGCCGCTCTGCCTCTTTTTCACGGCTAAAATAGGTACCGTAAACCTTGGCTCCAGATGCCATGCAGTTTTTGGCAAGAGACTGGCCCACGGTTCCGGTAATTCCTGTGATCAAAACGACTCGATTGGAAAGATGAAAAGTCATGGCAGGGTTTCACTCTGTTCTTTAAGGAACCATTAGATAGCCAACCTTACGAAAATCTTCATCAAAAGCGAATATACGATGAATCCTCAATTGCTCCACCAGTACAATAGTAGTGCAATCGGTGAAGCTCAGAGGATGATCTTTATACTTTCTTAAAACCTGCAAAGCCAGATCTTCAATACGGTGATCAATGGTATGCATCGTATAGAAGCGACTCTTTTTTATTGATTCCGTGAATTCAAGCGCTACTCGTACTCCTACTGTAAAACGTAAACGGGTGATCACTTCATCCAGAATGAAATTTGAGATGTGAAAATCAGGTTCACTGCTGAAACTTTTAATGAATTGCGTTGCTTGAGAATGGTACTGATCGCTACGGTCTGCAAGTGCAATCAGGGCGCTAGTGTCTACCAGACACTTCACAAGTTCACTCCATAGATATCCCGGTCGTGTCGAACAGCACCATCTTTAATACCTGTAGCACAGAGTCCAATCCCTTTAAAAAAAGGATCCATATGCCAGTCTAGAGACTTTTTGGAGGAGATAGAAACTCCATAGATTTGTTCAACCGCTTCTCGGATTAACTGGGCCAGACTTTTGTGTTCTTCAACCGACAGCAACTTCAGATGCTGATAACTTGCAGGTTTAAGACGTACATTCGTAGTGATGTACTCCATTATGGATCACCTCTCAATAGTATAATACCATAATACAATGGTATTGTCAAATCTTCCTTCACACATGCAGACCCAAATCTTTAATCATCTGCAAATCCTCTTCCGGATCCCGGCCCAACGTCGTCAGATAATTGCCGACGATCAGCCCGTTGGCTCCGGCCATCAGGGCGGTCGCCTGCAGGTCCCTTAAATTTCTTTCACGCCCTCCCGCGACTTTGATCACCGCCTTCGGCAGAATCAAACGGTAAATCGCGATCGTTTTGATGATTTCCATGGGAGGGAGCGGCTCTAACTCCGCCAATGGAGTCCCTGGCCGCGGGTTGAGAATATTAACAGGGATACAACTGACGTTCAGCGCTTTCCACTCGAAAGCCAGATCAATTCTTTGCCTCGGCGTTTCCCCCATTCCAAGAATGCCGCCGCAACAAGATTCCAATCCCGCCGCGTGAATCTGCTCGATCGTGTTCGTTCTCTGCTGATGGGTGTGGGTCGTGCAGATGTTTCCATAGTGCGACGCGGCAGACTCCAGATTGTGGTTGTACTTGTCGGCGCCGGCTTCTTTTAATTCCTTGGCCTGCTGATCCGTCAGGAATCCAAGCGAACAGGTCACCTGCAAACGGGTATTTTGTTTGACCGCCCTGACCGCTTCTTTGATTTTCGGGAATATCTCGTCGGGAATCGCCTTCCAGGCGGCCACAATGCAAAACTCATGGACGCCATTTCGTTGGGCGGACTTCGCGGCAGAGATCACCTGTTCCACGGAGATAAATTCATACTCCGCCACCCCTGTCTGGTGATGCTTCGATTGAGAGCAAAAAGCGCAGTCTTCGGAACAGCGCCCGCTTTTAGCGTTAATGAGAGTGCAGAGATCCACCTTCTTTCCCATAAACCGTTCACGAACTTGATTGGCGACGTGCGCCAACAGCAGAATTTCAGAATCGGGAATTTCCAAAAGTTCGTAAGCGGTCTCTTTGGAAATACCTTCGCCGGAATTGAGCACAACCTGTCCCGCTTCTTGCATAGCAATGGTCTGCATGAATTTTTATTCTCCCTTCATTGTCACCCTTTTTTCTAAGGGAGGGTGACCATTGGCGCAAAAAATTTTTCTCCTTATTATTATTGCGGCCGTTCGGTATCTAAAAGACTCGCCGTCACGAAAATCACCAAATTCTGTCGTTCCTTATCTTTTGTCTCCCGTCGGAAAAAGTTCCCCAGAAACGGCACATTTCCCAGAAAAGGAACCTTTGTCACTTTCTTGGTGTCTGTCTCCTTCATTAATCCCCCCAGGATCACCGTCTCCTGATTCTCGATGACCACCGAAGTGCTGAGATTGCGGGAAGAAAATTTAGGCAGGGAAACTTCGCCGCTGTAAGTAAACGTTCCCGTCTGCCCGCTGACTTCGGGGAGCAAGACAAGACTGATGCTTCTGCCGTCGGCGCCGATACTGGGAGTCACTTTCAGGATGATTCCCACGTCCCTGGTTTGGAAATCCTGCGGCGTGTTCACGAATAAAGTTTCTTTAACCCCGCTGACCTCATCCAGGAAATCTCCGTCGCCGTTGAGATCTTTCTTAACGACGCTCGCTTCATAGCGGGTGGGATAGACAAACTCATCCACCACCTTGATGAGGGCGGTCTGGTTGTTCAACGTAGTGATCTTGGGAATTGAGAGGGTCTTCGAGTTTTGCCGCTCATCAATATTATGCAGGATGATCTGAAACTGGGGTTTGGTCAGGATCCCTTCAAAGTTCAAATTGATCCCCTCTGTTTGCCGGCTGAAGTTGGCGTAGTCAATCCCCGCCCCTTTTTTCAAACCGCTGATCATCGGCGTCCCGCCTCTTCTGGCGAACGGCAGTTCTCCTTTAAGAGCCACCTCCGCTCCCAGCTCGCGCAAATCGGTCACGTCCAGTTCAACAAACCGGGCCTCTATCAGAATCTGAGCGGGAGCGACGTCCAGTTTCGACAATAATCTTTCAATAATTTCGAAATTGGATGGAGTGTTGGTGATGATCAAAGAACCGGTCCGTTCGTCAAGAATCACCTTGCTCTCTTTCGGAAAGTTGACTGATTCTTCCAAAAGATCTTTGATTGTCTTTGTCTCGGTCGTGACGCCGGAAGAGCCCAATTGAGTCCCGCCGCCGCCGCTTTCTCCGCTAAACTTGGTAAAGGCGCCGATCCCTTCCTTAAGATGATACACCCGGGTCTCGACCGGCTCATCCTTAGCTTCGTCCTGCGTGAGAACCCAAAGCGCGTTTTTCTCGATCCGATAGGTCATGTTTTCATTTCGGAGAAGATACCTCAGGACTTCTTCAAGAGACATCTCTGTCACCTGTAAAGTGACCCCTGTTTCTGTTTGCAGAACTTTTTCACTCGGGATAATATTGATCTCCGCCTTCTCCGATAAATAATCCAAAACCTCCACTAGTTTGGCGTCTCTAAAATCGGCCGAGATGAGATGTTTTAATTGTTTCCGGGCGTCGACAACCAATATTTCTGGAAATTCCAGCGTCGGCGGCATTTTTTCGGTCACTGGCGCGGAGACTGCTTCTGCTGCGATGGACACAAACTGCATCTGTGAAGAATTCCATGGGGATTGCAGAATTTCCGTCGGCTGAAATACAAGAGAACTCAATATCTGTTCTTCCTTCAAAAGCCGCTCTCTTCTATTCTGGTATCGTTGAACTAAGTGTTGATAGAACTGAGCTAATTCCTGTTCCTGGCCCTCACCTTTGTCCGCTAAAGAAGAGTAAGCCGAGTCTGAAAGACCCAGCGCCGTTAAACAAAAACTGAGGATGTAAATCGCGCGTTTGTTTTTCATGAGTTTTTCGCCAGCGGCTCTTGTTTTCTCAAGACTTTTGGCGTCACGAAGATCAAGAGATTTCTCCGTTCAGCGCTTTCACTGCGGCGTTGAAATACTTTCCCTAGCAAAGGAATATCTCCCAGTAGGGGAATTTTAGTGACTTTGGTAGTGCTGACTTCCTTGATCAACCCTCCCATAACGATCGTTTCTCCTTCATTGACAAAGACGCTGGTCTGAAGCTGGCGCGAGGTAAACTTCGGGATAGTGACTCCCCCCGTAAAAGTGAAGTTCCCGGAGCTTGAGCTGACTTCCGGCAGCAGAGTTAATGTCATGCTCTTCCCTTCGGCTCCCACGCTGGGAGTAACCTTCATGATAATGCCGACGTCACGAGTGACAAAATCTTTCGGTACATTGGCGAATTCGGTCTCTCCGGCGTCGTTAAAATCACCGTCTCCATTGATGTCGAATTGAATCAGTTCCACTTCGTAACGCGTCGGGTAGATGAATTGGTCAACGATCTCGATGGACGCGGTCTGGTTATTGAGAGTCGTCACGCGAGGAGCTGAAAGGGTTTTCGCGGTTTCTTTTTCTTGAATCGCGTGAATCACCATGTCAAATTCAGGGTAGGTCAGGATTCCCTGATAGGTCAGATTCAGTCCCTCGGTCCCCCTTGAGAAATCCGCGAAGTTGACCCCGCTCCCTTTTGAAAACTGCACAAAATTTTGAAGCCGACCGCGATCTCCTCGAATCACCGATTTTGATTTGCGCAGTCCCATATCGCCTGTCATCTGCAGTTCAGTCCCCAGCTCTTCCAAATCAGTGGCATTGATCTCCACAAAACGGGCCTCAATGAGAACCTGGATTGGGAATTGATCCAGACTCCTCAGAAGTTTTTCCAAGAGTTCCAGGTTAGCCGGCGTGTTACTGACAATCATCGCTCCTGTCCGTTCATCGGTCACTAACTTCGCGTCCCCGGAAAAGGGGATCGCTTCTTCTAGGATATCCTTAATCGTTTTGACCTCTGAAACCGAGGATCCCTGTCCCAGTTCCGTTGATCCTCCCGATGCCGAAGTAAACTTCGGGAAAACCCCCAGTCCCTGATTGAGAAAATAAATACGGGTCTCCACCGGTTCGTCTTTGATATCTTCTTCAGAAGTCATCCAGACTGCTTCCGATTCAACCCGATAAACGAGATGATGACCCTTGGCCAAAAAGTTTAAAACATCCTCCAGTGGCAATTGTTTAAAACGCGCTGTGACCTTGTGTTCTTTCTCCTGAAGCTTCTTGGCTAAGATAATGTTCGTCCCGGTTGATCTGGAAAGAAATTCGATCACATCTTTGAGTTCTACGTCTTCGAAGTCGGCGCTCACTACTTCCCTGAGTTTCTTTCGCGTGCGTGAATCAAGACTGGCAATTTTCTCTTTAGGGGGGATTTCCTTCTTCCATCGGGGCTCCGGAGGAAGTTCGTGGGCCTTCGCTACATCCAATAACATCTTGGACTCTTCCAAATCCCGTTTTTGATCAAAAAGAAGCTGTTCTTCTTCTAATTTTCTGATTTCTTCCCGATATTCCTCCGCCTTTAACTGTTCCAACCGCTTTTGGGCCACTTTATTGAGAGGGTCAATCGTGAGCGCCTGTTGAAGAAGTTCTTGGGCCTGGGCATATTGTTTCGTCTTTTGGGCTTCCCAGGCCATCGAAATTAGTTCCCTGCTTTTTACTGGCCGCGGCTGACTGGACCTTTTTGCTTTAGGTCTCTCCCGTTCCTCCCTCTTGCGGCTGGCAATCTCTTCCAATTTCTTCTGTACCAGATCACGGAATCGATGCGCTAATCCCGCCAGCGGAGTGCTTGAATCAATTTCAACGACCTGCTGAAATTCAGCCAGAGCGCTCTGTAATTCTCCTTTCTTTAACAATTTCTTGCCCCGATCCAGATGGTTCCGTTGGATACCTTCCTTTTCACGCTCCTGCCACTTTTGTTGTTCTACCCGCTGTTCCTCTTCTTTCTTTTTTTCTTTCATATACTGAACAGCGAGTTTTTTGGCTTCTTCTTTTTTAAATCGTTCTTCCTGTCTCTGCGAAGTAGACTGCCGCGCTAACTGATTCGTCTCCTCCTTCTTCTTAGCGATGATCTTCCATTCCAGAGCCATCGCATCAGCATCGCCGGGACGTAATCCTAAAATTTCACTGGTGATCTGCGCGGCGCGGTCATAATCGCCCTGCTGGTAGGCCTGATCGGCTTCTTGCCAACGTTGCTGAAGCCAATTAGGAATAACGCCGCTCTGGGAATCTCCCCAAGCAAGAAGAGAAATACTACTGATGAAGAAGAACAACGAAAGTGGAAGAACACTCCCCCTGCGAAAAAACATAGTTTTATTGTATCACTTAAGGAGATTTTTGGGAAGGAATTAAAGCTAAAAGGTTTTCCACCTGGCCGGCACTTAAAATGTAGATTTCATCACTTCCTGAGACTTTCCCGTAGTATTCCTGAGCTTCATCAGCCCTTTTCCCTACCGTAAGGATGAAAAGGGGTTCCGAATTTTCTCCCCATCCTTTCAGAACCTTGACCTGATCCGCGGGAAAGAGATCGCTTTCATTGGGGGCGATGGTCAACCTCAGGAATGTCATCCAGGTTAACTGCTTGACCGCGTTCTGGACTTTCTCCGGATCCCATTTCCCTTCTTTCTGCTCAAACTTCCAGCTTTGTTCTCCTTGAGCCCACTCTAACCGCTTCAGTTGGGCCTCATCAAAAGTGAAAAGACGTTTGTCGCGAAGGGTAATTATTTCTTTCTGGAGAATATTCTTCACGCCGGCCCCAATCAAGACAACATTCGGCTGGTTCTCTAACTTCGCGTAAAAATCTTCCTTCCCCTCCGGATTCTTGCCGATCAGAAGACGCTGGGGTTCTGTTTGTCCCTCCCGCCAGAGCAATATTTCTCCCTCCGGCGGCTGTAATCCCAGGGAAACCAGATCAGCCGCCTGTTCTATGACAAATTGAGCGGCCTTTAGGCCGGTACACTCACGGATAAAATCTTCAATTCTGTTTTGATCCCCTCGATAAGAAGCGGGTTGTTCAATTCTCCAATTTCCTCTGTCATCTTTTTTGCAGCCGGCAACGACGCCCCCATTTTTTCTGACGGTGATTTCCCTCACCCTGGGGATAGACCCCTCCAGCAGAGTTTTGTCTCTGAAGTCAAAGAGTTCCTTGTCAAAAACACCAACGCTCCCTTCGTCAACGAGAAAAACAGACCCCTTCCCCGTCGCCGCGTATCGTTGATTGCCGACAGCCGCTTTATTTCCAAAAGATAATTTTTCTTGCTTTCCCTTGACCCAGAATAGGATTTTATTTCTCGGAGACTCCAGGCCATAATCAGGAGATCGCGCTTTTCCCAAGTCGCTCGACTTCTCCAGCGACTCCAACCGACTGAGGAGAACATCAATGGTTGACGGGTCCGCTTTGACATTAAGCGGCTGAGTCACCCACCATTGGCCGGTGTTCTCTTTTCTTTCGCAGAGAATTTGAGAACCTTCGGTTTTTTGTAATTGAAGTTTCTCGACGTCGCCGCTCTTAATGTGAAAAATAAGCTTGCTCTTTTCCCGCAGTTCATCCGTGGTGGGAAGCTTCTGGTCGAAGAAATAGAGGTATCCCCCCAATCCGGCGCAGATCAACAACAAGAGTACGGTCGTGCGGAGTTTCATCTTATTTCCGCCGGCGCCACAAAACAACCCCTCCCAGCGCCAAACTTAACAGCGGCAGTCCAATGATGGTTTCCCAGAAAACCTGCCCCATCTGGGAAGCGTTCAAATTCAGATTGACCTGTTCCGGGATTTTGGGGCCGATGGCGATTTTCTTTTCCTGCCGAACCAGCCAGTGAATCACGTTGAAGAAAAAGTCCTTGTTGCCTAAATTCCTCAATTGAGAGTTGCTGATGAAATCGCTGTCGCCGATCACGACCATGCGGGCCGTTTTTTCTCCCTCTAACTTCTTCTCCATCGCCGCGGCGATGGAAACCGGCCCTTTCTTGTCTTCTCCTTCATTAAACTGGAATTCATTGACGGCCGTTTTGGTCTCTCCCCACCCATAGGAGGTGGTTTTGGCCAATTCAACCGCCGAAATGTCCGGCGGCAGCGGCGCCGCGGGGCTGACCGATCGCGCCAAGGGAAAAAGGGTCGCTAATCCTTGAATTTTTTCCGTGATGGGATGAGAACCATACTCGGTAATGAAAACATTCGCCGGACTGACAAATGGAAGTTTCTTAGCCGGATCCACAATAACGTCATTGCCTAATTCGATTCCGTGTTTTTTAAGAAACTCCGCCAATCCGGGTTCGGTCATTGGGTCAATCATCAGCAAAAGTTTGCCGCCGACGCCCAGGTACGTCCCCAGTTCCTCGATTTCCATTTCGGCCAGCGCCACGTTCGGGCCGGCCAAGACCACCAAGTCGGCCGTTTGAGGAATCTTTCCTTCCCGCAGCAGTGAGAGTTCATGGACGTCGAAATTCGCGTGTTGAAGAAGCTGGGAGACAACCGAGTAGCCGGCCGCTGGATCTGTTTTTTCTATTTCTTTTTCTCCATGGCCTGTCAGAAAGTAGATACCCGGCTTCCGATCTTCCGTCACGGCTAAAATAGCCGAGGTGAACGCCTCTTCTCCTCTGAAGGCTTTCAATTTAGGCGCCCCCCCGCCAAAGAATCCTTGATACTCGTAATCGGCAATTGCCTGGGCGCCGATATATTTGTTTCGGTCTCCGTTTTCGAAAATCACCAGGTTCATGTCGTCAATTTTATATTTCTCCGCGAGCATTTTCGCGCGGGCGTAATCGCGCCCCGGATCCACGAATTCCACTTCCACCTTTTGATTACCGTGATACTGGTATCCCTGCAGCAGTTCACGCATAGGCCCGTAGAGAGGGTGCGTCGGCTGGAAGAAAACGGTGATTTTAATCGGCCCATTGAGTTCTTTCAAGATCGCCTTGCTTTGGTCTGACAGAGAATAGATTTTAATCCTGGTCAGATCAAACCGGTGATAGTGGCGCGCCGAGAAATAGTTTGCCATTCCAAACAAAAGGAGCGCTAAAACAACCATCACAGTGACATTAGCCCCTATCACCGTCTTGTTACGCTGTCCCCTGTCCCCTGTCCCCTGTCCCCTGTTTTTTACCGCCATCGCCGAGACTCCAGAATTCGAGTTGATAAAAAGAGATTCAGAACGGTCAGAGAAGCGTAATAGACCAATCGCCGCGTGTCCAGGATCCCCTTCGCGAAGTCTCCGAACTGATCCAGAACGTTCAAATATTCAATCACTTTCTTTGAAAGGGGGTCATTCAGAAACAGATCCAATACGCCGATGGAAAAGAGAAAAAGAAGTATGACAAAAGAAACCACCGCCGCGATGACCTGATTACTGGTCATGGCCGACGCCAATACCCCTACCGAGAGGAAAAGGCCGCCGACCAAAACAGTCCCCAGGTAACCGGAGAGTACCGGGCCCATGTCGATGGAAGAGTATTGTCTGAGAATGACGATGTAAAGCGCCGTCGGAACCCACATCAGGATAAAGAACAACCAGCTAGCGAAAAATTTCCCAAGAACCACTTCCAGGTCCGTGACCGGAGCCGTCATGAGCAATTCGATACTGCCCGACCGTTTTTCCTCGCTTAAAAGGCGCATCGTCAAAACCGGCGTCACCAACAGCATGGCAAACCAGAAGAAGAAAGTGCCGCCGAAGAAAAGCCGCATGACGTTGCCGGTCAGCTGTAATTCGGGGTTATTCAACGCGTTGATCAATATCCAAAAAGTCCAGCCGTTCATCAACAGCGTCGCCGCTAAGACAATATAAGCGATCGGAGAATAGAAATAAGCCCGCATTTCCCGCCAGACCAGCGTTGGCAAATTACTCATTGGTTTTCCTCTTCTTGGGTGGTAATCTGCACAAAAATTTCCTCTAAGGAAGCCCCTTCGAGTTTCAGCTCCCGCAAGACCCACCCTTTTCTGGAGACGGCAATGAACAAATCTTCCCGAATATCCCGGTTATTTTCGGTCGTCAGCGTCAAACTAACCACGCCATCCTTCTCCCAGTGATCCACTTTCACGACTCCCGGGAATTTAACAAATTCAGACAGCACTTCTTCCTTGGGGCCGCGCACCTCCATTTGCACCGACATCCCTCCCTGGAGCCGCTTTCGAAGGGCCTCGGGAGTGTCGCTGGCGATTAATTTTCCGTGGCTGATAATTACCACCCGGTCGCAAATCATTTCCACTTCGGGCAAGATATGCGTTGAGAGAACAATCGTATGCTCTTTTCCCAGTTCCCGGATCAATTTTCGGGTTTCCCGGATTTGATTGGGATCAAGCCCCACGGTTGGCTCATCCAAAAACAGAATCGGCGGATTATGAACCAATACGTCCGCCAATCCAACCCGCTGGCGGTATCCCTTGGAAAGCTGTCCGACGATCCGCCGCTGGTGGTCAGTAATCCAGCAACGCTCCATTGCCTCCTGGACTCGTTTTTTAATGTCCTTAGAGGGAACTTTCTTCAGGCGCGCACGATAACTTAAGTACTCCGCCACCCGCATTTCTGGATAGAGAGGAAGGTTTTCGGGAAGGTATCCAATCCGCTTGCGGACTTCCAATGATTGTGTAAAGATGTCATACTCGGCAACCTTCGCGGTCCCGGAAGTCGGAGGGACAAAACAGGTGAGCATGCGAAGGGTGGTCGTCTTCCCAGCTCCGTTGGGGCCGAGAAACCCCAGGATCTCCCCCTTCTTCACCTCGAAGGAAATATCATTGACGGCCGCTTTATCGTGGTACTTTTTAATCAGATTTTTGACTTCAATCATCCCATCACCTGTCTCATCACACTAACATGAAAACATATTTTAATCCTAAAGAAATTTTTGTCAAGTGGCGCGAGAGTTCCTTTACCAAATACCTATCCCCGTTGCTAGATTTCTCAGCCATGATTTCGCCTGGATCAAATGAAACGACGCCCATAGATTGATCCCTAACCAGCAAAGAATCCCCACATTCATCTTCAGCAGGCGCCTGTGAAGAACTTCGTATAGACTATAAGAAGCGATCATCAGGGAAAACGGCTCCATGGAAAACCGTATTCTTGAGGAGCCATAAAATACGACCGTGATCAACAAAACAGCCACTATCGGGATTGAGAGAGGAACCAAGACCTGCGGATGCCCGCGGAGTCTGGCAAGTCCCATCAGAAAGAATGGAAAAAGGAAAACATAACTCCAGTCATAGACCGTCTTATAATAAAGCTCCCAATGAAACGGGGACAGGAGAGAAACCAGTTTTAACGGCATGAGTTCAACAACTTTCCCTGGAGACTGTCTCAGCTTCTCAAACGTCTTTTTGATGAGAAAGTGTTCTTTTTGGAGTTCCGAATCTATCAGAAGGCTTTCCTTAATGACGGGATCTTCTCTGGGAATCTTGCTGAAAATTTTGTCCCCTTCCGGGAAGTAACTGGTATACAAAGCCATCCCTGTTTCCGTCGAATACTTTACGATTCCAAAAGCGCGGTAATTCCTCACGATCCACGGAAGGAGAGTTATTCCGAAAGCAACAACGAACACTCCTAATATTCCCGTTAATCGTCGAAAACTAAAAGACCTCTTTCTAAAATAATGCTCCCAGAACAACGCGATTAAGAATAACGGCGCGATCACCAAAGCAACGGTTCTTGTCAGCGCCGACAATCCCAGGAAGACGCCGGCTTTTATGGCGTCGGGAACCGCCGGTTTTTCATAAAGTTTCGTGAAATAAAAAAATGCCGTCACTAAGAGCGCCAAGAAAAAAACCTCCGAATAAAGCCGTGTCGGCGCCAGAACAAACGGCAGATAAAACAGGCCGGCAAAAAAAGAAACTTCAGCCGCTTTTTCGCCCAAAAGCCGCCGGCTGATCTTATAGGTCGCTAGAACAATCCAGAGGGAAAGAAAAACCTGAAGTATTTTAACAGCCATGACGCTGTCATGGGTCAGGGAAAAGACACCGCTTAGAAACAAGAAGTAGAGCGGCGGGCGGTAAGCTGTCGGCGTCCCTGAAGAGCCGATAAAGTCTCCTTGCAACAAGAACCTCTTGGCAATCTGGTAATAAGCGACCTCATCTCCCGCGAGCGTCAGGGGCGCTTCTAGGACAGCGATCATGCGAATGCTCCACCCCACCAAGAGTAAGGCAATGAATATAAATTTTAGTTTCCGCCGGTTCGTTGTCATCGTCATTCTTTTTCTACCACAATTCGCGTTACAAAGATAGAGTTGAGAAACCCTCTTGTAATTTCTTCGCCAATGACAGTGAAAATCCAGGAAGTTTCGCCAATTCCTCGACTGAAACTAACCGAAGCGCGTCCACTGAGTTAAAACTAGAGAGAAGCGTCCGCTTTCGCTTGGGGCCAATGCCTGGAATTTGATCAAGCAACGAACGAGAGAGTCTCTTTTGCCGCAGACCGCGATGATACGTAATCGCGAAACGATGCGCCTCGTCGCGGATTCTCTGCAGGAGAAGCCGCGCTTTGGAATCCCGGGATAAATCGATGTAACCGGCGACTCCGGGCAGGGCGACCCGCTCCAACCGCTTGGCCAACCCCATTAAAGGAATTTGGCCCAGCCCTAATCGCGTTAGAACTTCATGGGCAGCGGAAACCTGCCCTTTCCCCCCGTCCACTAATATGAGATCGGGGGGCGATTGCTGTTCCTTGAGAAACCGCTCGTAGCGGCGGAGAACCACTTCCCGCATCATGCGGCAATCATCGATCCCTTGAAAAAACTTTATCTTGAAACGTTTATACTGGCTTTTGTCCGATTCCCCATTCAGAAACGACACCATGGAAGCCACCGCCTCCGTTCCTGAAATATTGGAAACATCGAATGCCTCAATCCGCCGAGCGATTCTGTTCATCCGGACAACTTCTTTTAACTCCAGCAGTTCATCCACGCGATAAATTCCAGCCCGGTGATACTTTCCCGGGCCCACGTCGGCAGTAAAAAGACTCGCGATTTCCCGAGGAGCGGATTGTTTGAGCGTTGTCGTCAGCGCCCGCAGTTGATCGCGGGCTTGAGCCGCAAGCTCATACTCCTGCCGCTCGGCGCAGGTTTTCATCTTACGGGAAATTTCCCGGATGAGATTGTCTTTCTCCCCCTCTAAAAAAAATACGACCTCATCAACAATGCGCTGGTATTCCGATTCATCCGCCTTGCCGACGCAGGGAGCCGTGCATTGACCGATGTAATATTGCAGACAGGCCCTTTTAGGGAGAGTCTTACAGGTTCTCAATGGAAATGTCCGGCGCATGAACGCCAGCGCCTGACGGAGCAGTTTCACGTCGGTGTAGGGACCAAAATAACGAGCTCCGTCATTCCGCGCTTCCCGCGTCAGAAGGAGACGAGGGAATTTTTCACGTAAGGTCAGTTTCAGATAAGGATAACTTTTATCGTCTTTGAGCTCGACATTATAACGGGGCTGGTATTTTTTGATGAGCGAGGCCTCGACCAGAAGAGCCTCCACTTCAGAGACGGTCTGAATAAATTCGACGTGATCAATCTGAGGAATCATCAAATCAATGACAGGAGTGTGGTGGCGGGAATGCTGGAAGTAAGAGCTGACCCGTTTGCGAAGAGAGGCGGCTTTGCCGATGTAGAGGATCTCCCCTTGGGTATCCTTCATTAAATAAACGCCTGGTCCTTCGGGGAATTTACGAACCTCTGCTTTTAAGATATCGTCTGATGATGACCAAGGTATCTGTATCATTGAAATACTGGATTTTCATCTATGTTCCCTCGCTTAGAAGCGACTATCGAAGAAAGCATTGTAACCTGAATTGAGCGGCTAGGCGATTTACTCTACCTTCCCTGCAGCTCTTAGCATATTTCCCTTGCACACCTGAGCTAAAATCATATTCTTCCAACATATCAGGTTGATGATTCTTATTATTTTTTTCTTCATATAGTTTACCACAACCTAACGATTACCTTTAGCGGCGCGTTTCATTTTGTTTGTCATATGTCCAGACTTGACCCTCCATCGCTGTATGGAAGAAACATTGTGGATTATTTTCTTGCCATTTTAAAACGGATTCCGAATCGTCACCCCTTGCACGTTTTGCCCCTCTTGGAGATCTTCTGAGTAGAGGATACGACAATGCCCTTCGATAGCAGAAGCCACTATCAGAGAATCATAAAAAGAATATCCCGTTCCTTCAGCAACATCGAGTGCTCTCTTATAAAGCTCGACACTTGCATAGACCTCACAGAGCGGAGCAAGTACTTCGTCAAGGTATAATTCACAATCTCGCAGAGATAACGGTTTTAAAAACTTCCTGGTGGCGACATTCATGAATTCCTGCACCACCTGATAACTAATGATCCCTTGATGATCAGACAGGGCAGATTGAATA
>CAYJQR010000038.1:0-15725 GCA_964372345.1 uncultured Planctomycetia bacterium
AGTGGAGAGTACAAATACCGCAATAAGATTGACCTTATCTACATTGATCCGCCGTTTATGGTGCAGGACGATTTTGTCGCTTCCAACTCCATTGATATTGAAGTGGACGAAGAGGAGGGGGTACTTTCGGTCAAGGAGCCGACGATCATTGAAACCATCGCCTATAAAGACACTTGGCAAAACGGTTTGGATTCATTTCTCCAAATGATGCGCGAGCGGTTGGAATTAATGAAAGAACTGCTTGCAGAAACGGGAATTATATTCATTCATTATGCCAATCCTTCCTTGTTAGCAGCGGTTAGACAGAAAATAAAAGTACACTTTGTGTTTGCTCAAAAGGCATTTGATTATATGCAGAAAGGACAAATTGGTTTCGCCAAGCAAGTATGGGGCAAGATATTGGGGAGCGGTTTCTATACGACTCAAACTTTACCATCTCCTTTTTCCTCTTTGTTAATTTCTCCAGTTCCGATTCAACCCCAAACAACGTTTCCTGCGTTTTTGTCTGAACTGTTAAAGAAAAAAAATAATGGCTGGGATACCTCAAATTGGCGTTGAAAAAATTAAAATCCATTATTGTTTTGTTGCGGAGGAGTTAGTTTAAAAAAATTTGATGGAAATAAAGAAATGTAGAGAGGAAGATTATAAAAATATGCTTAAAGAATCTGAAACAGTTGAACTCAAAAAATCTACCTCTGAATTGAAAGAGGCGGTAGTTTCGATTTCGGCCATATTAAATAAGCATGGTCAAGGGGAGGTATTTTTCGGAATTAAAGACAACGGGACGGTTGTCGGTCAGATGATTGGTAAGGATACGATTAAAGATGTTACGGAGGCGATTGTTGAACATATTGAACCAAAAATTTACCCCAAGGTTGAGATCGAGAAGATTCAAGGTATGTCCTGTATCGTGGTTGATTTTCATGGGATGAACAGTCCTTACTTTGCCTATGGCCGAGCATATATGCGGGTTGGGGAATCAAATAAACAGCTTAGTGTTCAGGAGATTGAGAATCAGATCGTTCGCAAAAAACGCTTGCTTTGGGAGAATGAAATATCGCAGAGGAAGTTAAAGCATGTTAATGCCGCGATGGTCAGGGAGTATATGCGCAAGGCAAATGCGGCTAAACGAATCAACTTTAAATTTACGAATGTAAAGATGACTTTAAAAAAGTTAGGCCTTTTGCAAGGTGAGAAACTGACCAAAGCGGCCGAGGTGCTGTTTTGTGATGATAATTCGATGGAGGTTCAGGCCGCCGTTTTTGCTGGTACCGATAAAATTACTTTTCTGGATATCAGAAAGTTTAAGGGGAATATTTTTAGTCTACGCGCTCAATCCGAGGCGTACATTAAGGAGCATCTCAAATGGCGGGCGGACATGAGCGAGAGCCGCCGCAAGGAGATCCCCGAAATCCCTGTCAGGGCATTTTCCGAGGCTATAGGAAATTCTTTGTGTCATAGAGATTATTCCAATCCCAAAGGCAACGAGGTAGCTGTCTTTAAGGATCGAGTGGATATCTATAATCCCGGCACATTTCCTGATGAATTAGATCCACAAGATTTTGTTAAAGGTGATGGTTATTCTATCTTGCGCAATCCTCTGATCGCAGAGACAATGTATAAGTCCGAAGATATTGAGAAATGGGCAAGTGGTCTTAAAAGAATTTATGAGGAGTGTGAGGCCAATCAAGTTAAAGTTGAATTTAAGCGCGTGAAAACTGGTTTTGTGGTTTGCTTTTACCGTCCGAAATGGGAAGAGGGTGAGGGAATAAGTAAGGGAGTAAATGAGGGAGTATTTGAGGGAGTAAATTCATTGATTGGACATATCCGATCAAATCCGGGTCAACGAGTTCCCCATTTTGAAAAAGCGTTAAAGATCCCGAAAAAAACTTTGGAACGCTGGCTTAAAAAACTTAAAAAAGATGATAAGGTCGAATTTAAAGGAAGCCCTAAAAGTGGTGGCTATTGGATCAAATAGGAAATAAATGAATATCCTTCAAATCGTTCCAGAGATGAACGTGGGTGGTGTCGAGCGCGGGACGTATGATCTAGCGGTGGCGCTGGCCAAGCAGGGACACAAATCGGTGGTCATCTCCAATGGGGGGGAGCTGGCTGACAAGCTTTCCGGAACGGGAGTGATTCATTGCCGGCTTCCGGTTCATGACAAAAATCTTCTAACGATGTGGCGGATGACGCGTGAGGTCGGGAAGATCATTGAACAGGAAAAAATTGAGATGGTTCACGCCCGTTCGCGGGTTCCGGCTTGGATTGGTTTCTGGGCAAGCCGAAAATGTTCCGTTCCTTTCATCACTACCTGTCATGGATACTATTCCAATCATTTTTTCAGCCGCGTGATGGGATTTGGAAAATTTGTGATTGCTATCAGCCACGCTATCGCCCGCCGCATGATTGAGGATTTTAATGTCCCGCGTTCAAGGATTCGGTTGATTCCAAGAGGGGTTGACCTGACGCAGTTTCCTTATCGGGGAGAAATGAAACGAACGGAGGGAAAAGAGAGAGAAAAAGAAATCACCGTTGGCATGATTGGGAGAATAACTCCATTGAAAGGGCACGGGGATTTTCTAAGAGCGATGGTCAAGGTGGTTCAGGAATTCCCCAATTGCCGGATATGGATTGTCGGGGACGCGCCGAAAGAAAAGGGAGATTATTTGAACCACCTTCAGCGATTGACCCGCCGGCTGGGATTGTCGCGCCAGGTGGAGTTTTTAGGAAATCGCTCCGATGTCGCGGAGATACTGCGTCAACTCGATGTTCTAGTTTTATCAACCGTGACGCCGGAGGCGTTCGGCAGAGTCATTGTGGAAGCGCAGGCGGTCGGAGTTCCGGTGGTCGCCACGAGGGTCGGCGGCGTGGTGGATATCATTGAAGATCAGAAAACGGGACTGCTGGTTCCTCCTTCCGATCCGTTAACCTTATCGGTCGCGATCCTGCGGGTTCTAAAAGACCCTGTTCTTGCCCGTTCACTGGTTGAAGCGGCCCGACGACGAGTAGAGGAAGAGTTTTCGCTTGAGAAAATGGTCAGCCGCTCCATGGCGGTATACGAGGAGACGATAGCAGATAAAAGAATTCTGGTGATTAAGATGAGTTCCATGGGGGACGTCATTCTGGCGACTCCAAGCCTGCGGGCCATTCGTTCGCGCTATCCCAAAGCCTGGATCGCGGTATTGACGGCGGGCGAATCAATCCCCATTCTACAGCGCTGCCCCTATGTGGATGAAGCGATCTCTTACGACTCAAAGAGGCGCCATCACGGCTGGGTGGGAACGATTCAATTGGGAAGCGAACTCCGCCGGCAGCGATTTGATCGGGTCATTGATTTACAGAATAATAAAGTCAGCCATCTTGCCGGATTTTTAAGCTTTGCCCCTCTCCGTTACGGGTATCGCAACGGCAAATGGGATTTTTTGCTCTCGCACGGCTGTCAGGATTGGAAGAAAAAAATCCCCGCCGTTCAACATCAGTTCCAGCTTCTCCGTTTCGCGGGGATCACGCCGATGGAAGAATCGCTGGAACTCTGGCCTTCAAAAGAAGACGAACAGAAAGTCCAGAGTTGGTTTGAAAGCGCCTGGATTTCGGAGAATCAGAAATTAGTCGCGGTCAGTCCCTTTACCAGCCGGCGCTGGATCGCCAAGCGGTGGGGGATGGATCGCTTCGCCGAATTAATCGACCGCTTAGGAAAAGAGGGGATCAGGACCGTGCTGATCGGAGCTCCCGGCGAAGAACCGCTGGCCAGAAAACTGATTCAAAAAACGCAGTCGAATCCGTTGAATCTGGTTGGGAAAACGACGATTGTGGAGTTAGGCGTTCTTTTAAAGGGATGCCGGGTGTTGGTGGGGCATGACAGCGCCCCTCTTCACGCGGCGGCGGCCGTCGGCACCCCGCTGGTCGCTCTTTTTGGGCCGACGGACCCGCAAAGACATTTGCCTCCGTATAAAGAAGGGACGGTTTTCTACCGCGATCTGATGTGTCAGCCCTGCTATAAAACCCGTTGCCCTTTGGTTCATCACAATTGTCTGAAGACGATCACGGTCGAGGAAGTCTATCAGGAAGTAAAGAAATACCTGAAGGACGAGGGACGAAGGACGAAGGACGACGCGAAAGAAAAATCAACAACCAAAGTATGATTATTTCGGTTCCAAAAAAGATTCTCATAGTGACTCCCAACTGGGTTGGGGACGTCCTCTTTACTTTCCCATTCCTAGCCGCGTTGAGGGAGAATTATCCCGAAGCGGAAATTACCTGCTGGGTAGTCCCCCGGTGCGTGGAACTTTTAGAGGAACAACCCTTCATTGATGAGGTGTTGGTTTATGACGAGAGGGAAAACCGCGGGATTTTCTCAGCGTGGGAATTCATCACCCGGCTCCGCGCGAAAAAATTTGACGCGGCATTTTTACTTCACCGCTCGATGACACGGCTCTTATTCTGCGCCCTCGCGGGAATTCCAAAAAGAGTCGGATTCGCGAACCGCAAACATGGGTGGCTTTTACCAAATCGGTTGTGGCTTGGTGGGAATGTAGGGGCGACCCGTCGGGTCGCCCCTACGGCACGACAGGAATGGCTGTCCCACGGCAAGCATAAGGTGGAATATTTTTTGGATCTAGCCCGCTTTGCCGGAATCAAAGTCTATCGGCCGTGGTACCAGTTTCATGTGGCTGAAGGAATGAAGGGATGGGCGGGCGGACAGTTGAAGACGATGGGAGTGGAAGACAAACCCTTTGTCGTGGTTCAGCCGGGGGCCAATTGGGAACTAAAGCGATGGCCCGCGGAAAATTTCGCGAAATTGCTTGATTATTTTATGGACGAACAGATCCCTGTGGTTGTGACAGGGAGTCAAACGGATGAATCTTTAATCGCGCGAGTCGTCGGGAGGGATCGCGGGGGTGTTTGCGCTTTTTACGGTAAGAACGGTTTGGAGGAACTGGCCGCCATCTTCCATCGGGCGGCGTTGGTTGTCACAAACGATACCGGGCCGATGCATCTGGCGTCGGCCGTCGGGACTCCGGTGGTGACTCTTTTCGGGCCGACTCAACCTCAACTGACCGGCCCCTATGGTAAAGGACGGGTGAGGGTTCTGCGCAAAGAGGTCGGGTGCAACGAGGATCCCTGTTATAACCTGGGGTGCAAGGAAAATGTCTGCATGCGGGCTATTTCGGTGGAGGAGGTTTGGAGGACGTGCTGTGAGTTACTGCAGAAGTCCAAATAAAACATGACTAAAATTTTGATTATCACTCTCAGCAACATCGGCGATGTTTTACTGACATTGCCTTCCATTCAAGCGGTGCGGGAGAATTTTCCGCGGGCAGAAATAAGTTTGATCGTGGGTGAAAGAGCTAAGCCGCTGTTTAATGACGACCCGCGTTTTAATAAGGTTTGGGTCTGGCGCAAGAACGCGGGGATGCGGGAAAAATGGCCGCTGGTCTTAGAGATCATTGGCAAAGGGTTTAATCAGGTCATTAACTTCAGAAACCCGGTTTGTTTTCGAAATGGGAAGCTTCATCGTCGGGTGATGCACTTTCAGAAATTGGTCCAAAAGAGAATCGCCAGCGCTGGCCTTATCGATCAGGTAGATACTGCCAAGTCACTCTGGATTTCTGAAGTGACAGAGCGGAAAACGGGAGAGCTGTTGAAGAAAGAGGGAGTCGCTATGGGTGAGAAATGGATGATCGTGACGCCGGGGAGTTTGAACATGACCAAACGATGGAAATTAAATGGATTTGTCGAACTGTGCCGGTCGTTGTCCCATAGAAATTCGTTTCCGATTCTGTTGGCCGGAGATGAAAGTGACCGCCTCCGCAGTCAGGAAATTATCAAACAGACAGGGGCCGCCCCCGCGGGAATTTTTGATCTTTGCGGCAAAACAGATCTTTTACAGCTTGCGTGGCTCATCCGCGAGGCAAAATTGTTGGTCAGCCATGACAGCGCCCCTCTGCACATGGCTGAATTGTTTAATACGCCGGTCGTGGCGCTCTTTGGCCCCACCGATCCGTTGAAGTACGGCCCTTGGAGGGAGAACTCGCGGGTTGTCCGGAAAACGTTGTTTTGTTCCCCCTGCGAGAAGTCACTCTGTGTTTATCACCATGAGTGCATGGAACAGATTGAACCGGAAGAAATATTGAAAGCCGTGAACGAATTACTATCGTGACCCAATCTCCTAAAAAAATATTATTGGTTCGATGCGACCGGATCGGAGACTTGCTTCTGACGGTTCCCGTCATTTCTTATCTGCGTGAAAAATGGAACGGCGTTTCTCTTTCCATGCTGGTGAATAAAAACACGGCGTCCCTGATCAATGGGCATCCGGGGTTAGAAGAAGTTTTTACCTTGGATAAGCAGGTAGAAAACCGAGGCGTTATCGGGACCTTGAAGTTAGTTCGATTACTCAAGAGAAAGCGATTCGACGCTGTTTTTGTTTTGCACCCAACCGTGAGGGTTCACCTGATTGTTTTCCTTGCAGGAATTCCCCGAAGAGTCGGTTATTCGGTTAAGTGGGGAAAGTTTCTCCTGACCGATCTTATTGAAGACCGCCGCCACACCAGCGGAAAACATGAAGTTGAGAATCTATTGGATTTTATGGATCGCACTCCATGGGGGAGCCAAAGAAAGGAACCGTATCCTCATCGGTTGTGGATAGCTCACGACTCCGCCGCTGAGAAAAAAATTGAACAACTATTGAACGGGACGAGGGATATGATCACTTTGCATCCCGGGGCCAGCTGTCCAACCAAAAGATGGCCCGCGGAACATTTCGTGGAATTAGGAGAGCAGTTGCGGGGGCATGGTTTCGACGTCGCTATTGTGGCCGGAGGGGACGATTCACGGCTAGGAAGCGAAGTTGCCCGAAAAATTCCGGGGGCCGTTGATTTTTCCGGTAAAACAACACTTCTTGAGTTAGCAGCATTGCTCAAGAAATCAAAACTTTTAGTCTCTAACGACAGCGGCCCCGTTCATGTCGCGGTCGCTGTTGGGACTCCCGTAGTATCCATTTTCGGCCGCAGTCAACCTGGCTTGGGGCCGGAACGTTGGCGGCCGCTAGGGCCTCATGATCGTTATCTTTGCGCTCAATCACTGGCGGCAATGAGTGTGGATGAAGTGTTAAAAGAGGCGCTGGGAATTTTAGAGGAGTGCAAAAATGCCATCTTTAACAGGATTAGCAAGGACAATGTTTTCTGAGCGACTTTTCTTTAAACGTTTTTCGGGGGCACGGAGCGAGGGAAACATTGTCCTTGCGCTAATAGTTTTAGCGCTATTTTTATCGGGTTGTTCCAGTTTGTCTCAGGCGCGCAGGCATCCCGTGACTCCCGGTCTGCAGGTGAAGGAGGTTGTCCTGAAACCCCAGCGGGCCGAGCCCAGGGTTGGAGAAAAATTAACTTACACCCTCCGGTGGATCGGAATCCACGTGGGCACACTCACCATTGAGGTGAAGGAAAAGACTTTGTTTGAACAAGCGGAAGTTTATCATCTCGTCGGCGCCGTAAAATCCAACGGATTTCTTTCAAAATTCTATAAAATTGACGACGTTTATCAGAGTTACTGGGACGCGCGGAATCATTCGAGCCGCCGTTTTGAAAGGAAAGTAGCGCAGGGAAAATATCGCGCTTATGAAATCACCACGTTCTATCCGGATGAGAAGAAAGGGGTTTATTACGCCCCTTTGAAAAACGAAACCAAGGAATTCGCGATCTCCGGGCCGGTTCAGGATATTTTGAGCTCGATTTATTATTTCAGGACGGTTCCTTATAAAACGGATCTTGAACTCTTGTTTCCCGTGGCCGCTGATGAGAAGAACTGGCAAGTCGGGATGAAAACGGTAGAGCAGGGGATTTTGGAAATTCGTCATCTGGGGGTTCACGAAGCGTTTCTCATAGAACCCTCAGCCGTTCTAATGGACCCTCCTGACCCGGGTCAGAAAGATAAAAAGAAATCGGGGCCTCCCAGAGGGAAACTCTGGATTTGGTTCGGCGCCGATGAAAGGCGCCTGCCTCTTGTGCTCCGCGCCGACACCGCCCGCGTTGGAGAAATTACCGTCACATTGGAATCCATCGAGCTTGCGAATTAGTATTGAGTTAGGTATAATACCTGAACTATTGGCATTATTATAATGTTTTTAAGATCGTATCTATGGTCAATTTCTCACACCTCAAGAAGCTCGTCAACCGCCTCCCTAAGGCACGCGTCCTTGTCATCGGTGATCTCATCCTGGACGAGTTCATTTGGGGGGATGTGGAGCGGATCTCTCCCGAAGCGCCGGTTCCCGTGGTTTGGGTCAAATCGGAATCTTTCATGCCGGGAGGAGCCAGTAACGTCGCCAGCAACCTTCAGGCCCTTGGAGCGACGCCGTTTCTCTGCGGTATCATTGGAAAAGATGAACGGGGAAAACTGCTTGCGGGGGAACTCCAAAAACGGGGAATGGACACGAACGGGCTTATTGTGGATGGGGCGCGCCCCACGACGATGAAGACCCGGATCGTCGCGCATCATCAGCAAGTAGTCCGCGTGGACCGGGAGAAAACATCCGAAATCAGCGGCAATGTCCTGGACCAGATTTTGGCGTACATCCGAAAACAGATGCAGAAGATTGACGCGCTTCTGATCGAGGATTACGGGAAAGGGGTTGTTTCGGCGCGGCTGATTCAGGAAGTGGTTTCAATGGCGAAAGCCCGCAAGAAAATTATCACCGTGGATCCCAAGGAGGACCATTTTGATTACTATCAAGGGGTAACGGTGATTACCCCCAATCACCATGAGGCGGGCAACGCGGTCGGAATCAAGGTCAACGGAGACGAGAGTCTGCGCCGGGTCGGGAGGGAACTGCTCAAACTGCTCCGATGCGACTCAGTTTTGGTGACCCTTGGAGAGAACGGAATGTGCCTTTTTGAAACGAAGGGAAAAGTAACGCATATCCCTACCGTGGCGCAGGAGGTTTTTGACGTTTCAGGAGCCGGGGATACGGTGATCGCGGCGCTGACAGCCGCTCTTTCAGTGGGAGCCACGATGGAGGAGGCGGCGCGCCTGGCGAACTTCGCCGCGGGGATCGTCGTCGGGAAAGTCGGCGTCGCGGTGGCGACGAGGGATGAATTAATCGAAAGGATTGTTGAAAAATAATGAACGCTATCGGTATTATTCCTGCTCGCTATCACTCGACTCGATTCGAAGGAAAAGTTCTCGCCGATCTGGGCGGCAAACCGGTGATTCAGCATGTCTATGAAAACGCCAAGAAGGGGAAAATTCTCGACGATCTGATTGTCGCCTGCGATGATGAAAGGATTTTGAAAGTGGTCGAAGGATTCGGCGGGAAGGGGGTCTTGACCGCGAAAGGTCATGAGACCGGAACCGACCGCCTGACAGAGGTGATCCAGCCGCTCGACGTAAAAGTGGTCGTTAACATTCAGGCGGATGAACCGTTTATCCGGCCGGAAATGATCCATGGAGTGGTCAGCGCGCTGTTAGAGGACTCCAAGGTGGTCATGTCAACGCTGATGGTCCGGATCCGCGGCGCGGAGGGAATCCGTAATCCTAATGTGGTGAAAGTCGTCGCGGACAAGCACGGTTACGCGTTGTATTTTTCCCGCGCCCCGATCCCGTATTACCGCGATGAAAAGGGACATTCCAAGCAGATTTATTACCGGCATTTAGGACTTTACGCTTACACGAAAGACTTTCTTTTTACTTTTCGTAACCTCCCGGTTTCCAAATTGGAAAAGGCAGAAAAGCTAGAACAGCTCCGCGCCTTAGAACACGGCTATCGGATTCGCGCCATCGAGACAAAATACGACACCATCGGAATTGACACGCCGGAGGATCTGGAGTTAGCGAAAAAAAGATTACAGGAAGAGATGGAGGGAGTAAATGTCTAGATGAATTCTAAATATATCTTCATCACCGGCGGCGTTGTTTCAAGTTTAGGAAAAGGAATCGCCGCCGCCTCGATCGGCAAGCTCCTTGAAGCCAAAGGGCTGAAAATTACCCTCCAGAAATGCGATCCCTACCTCAATGTTGACCCGGGAACGATGAACCCGTATCAGCATGGCGAAGTCTATGTCACCCGCGACGGCGCGGAAACCGATCTGGACCTGGGGCATTACGAGCGGTTTACTAACGCGGTGATCGGAAAAGAAAACAACATCACCGCCGGCAAGGTTTATTACACTGTCATCGAAAAGGAACGGCGGGGCGCTTTTTTGGGGGGGACGATTCAAGTCGTGCCACACATCACCAATCAGATCAAGCAGTACCTGAAGGCCGTGACCAAGGGAAAAAGAATTGACGTCGTGATTTGCGAGATCGGAGGGACGGTCGGTGATATCGAGAGTCTTCCTTTTTTGGAAGCGATCCGGCAATTCAGGCACGAGGTTGGAAGGCATAACGCGATTAATATTCATTTAACGCTGGTTCCCTACATTAGAGCGGCGGAAGAATTAAAAACCAAACCGACCCAGCACAGCGTCGGGAAATTACGCGAGATCGGCATTCAACCCGATATTCTTCTTTGCAGAACTGAAAAATCGCTCAACAAGAAGGTGAGAGAAAAAATCGCCCTTTTCTGCGATGTTGAAGAGGAATGCGTTATCCAAGCCCCTGATGTGAGGGATATCTATGAAGTTCCGCTGGTGTTTAAAGAACAGAAGCTGGACCAGATCATTGTTGACTTGCTGCGATTGAAGTGCCATCAGGAAGATTTAAAAGAGTGGGAGGAGAAGGTAGTGAAGAGAGCGTTAAGTCCTTCCAAGATCACCCAAGTCGCCGTCGTCGGAAAGTATATCGAATTGCAGGACGCGTACAAATCCATCTATGAAGCGCTTCGCCACGGCGGCATTGAAAATGACGCGAGGGTCGAAATCAAGAAAGTGGACGCGGTGGATATCGAAGAAAAAGGGGCGGAGGAATTCCTGAAAAGCATCAAAGGAATTTTAGTGCCGGGGGGATTTGGAGACCGCGGGATCCTTGGCAAAATTAAAACGATCCAGTATGCCCGCGAGAATAAAATTCCTTTCTTTGGCATTTGTCTGGGGATGCAGTGCGCGGCGATTGAATTCGCGCGCAATGCCTGCGGGTTGAAAGAGGCCCATTCGACGGAGTTCAACAAGAAAACCCCCTATCCTGTCATTTCGCTTTTGGAAGAACAAAAAAAGGTCAAGAAAATGGGAGGGACGATGCGCCTAGGCGGGTATCCCTGTATTGTTAAAAAGGGGACGCTGGCGCATAAAGCTTATAAAAAAGATGAGGTGATTGAACGCCACCGGCACCGCTACGAATTCAACAATAAATACGCGGAAGCGATGGGAAAGAACGGATTCATTATTTCAGGCCAAACGCCGACCAGCGGCCTTGTTGAAGTGATCGAACTGCAAGATCACCCGTGGTTTATCGGGTGCCAATTCCATCCGGAATTCCAGTCCAAACCAGACGCCTGCCACCCGCTTTTCCGGGAGTTCATTCGAGCTTCTTTAGAAGTCTGAAATCAATAAAATTCTTATTAAACAGTCACTTCCTTCAGCCAACGTATGGCATCCTCCGGTGGAGTTGGATTAATGTAGAAGCCTGTTCCCCACTCAAATCCAGCAACACGGGTTAACTTAGGAATGATCTCTAAATGCCAATGATAGACATCTTCTCCGCCCCCATCCATCGGAGCCGTGTGAAGTACAAAGTTATAAGACGGGTCACGCAGGCGTTTCTTAATCCGAGCCAAAGCTGAACGAACCAGTTGCGCAAAATGAATTACTCTTTCTGATGGTATAGAGCTAAAATGGGCCTGGTGTTGTTTTGGAAGAATCCAGATCTCAAATGGGAAACGGGAAAAGAAGGGACAAAAAGAAATAAAGGAGCTATTTTCATCCAAGAGCCGGAAGACGTCTTTTCTTTCCTGAAGGATGATGTCGCAAAAAACGCATCGCTCCCGATATGCCAGGTACTGCGCGGCTCCCTTGACTTCTTCTTTGACGCTCTTTGGGACAATCGGTAGAGCAATCAGTTGGGAATGAGGATGTTCTAACGAAGCGCCTGCCGAAAAACCATAGTTTTTAAAAATGAGTAAGCATCTGAATCTTTTATCTTTTGCCAAATCAATACTCCGGTTCCGATAAGTCAGTATTACTTTTTCTAGTTCCTGGTCGGTAAGGTCTGCCATCTGTTTTTCATGATCCGGAGACTCAATGACCACGTCATGAACCCCTATGCCATTCATCCGATCATAAAGCCCTACGCCCCCCTTGTCTAATTCTCCTTCAATTTGAAGCGCGGGGAAACGATTGGGTATGACTCTGGTTAACCAGCCGGGTGTATTCGTCGCGGAAGACGTCGGACGAATCGCCAGAATCTCTGAAGGCGCCTTTGATTCATTTCCCGGACAAAATGGGCAATCTTCGCGAGAGTCCTTAACAGAATTCTCTCTCTCGAATTCCTCCGGAGTCTTTGGACCGCCCTCCGCTCCGATAATAGCCCACCGTCCATCGATTGGATTACGACGTAGTTGTGCCATCACGCAAAAATTTGGCTGCCCCTTCAGGGGATGTGGTGTTGATGTAAAAACCACTTCCCCATTCAAAACCAGCAATACGAGTCAGACGTGGCGTCAATTCTAGATGCCAATGATAGTCATGTTCAATGGTTCTCCAGTATCCTGCTTTCCGATTCAAACGGGTACATCGAAAGGGGGCCGTATGGAGGATAGAGTTATAGGGAGGGTCATTCAGAGCTAGTTTCAAATTCGAATAGACTTTTTTTAACATCTGTGCCAATTGAAGTACCTGCTCCATTTGCATCAGATAAAAATCACAGCAGTGGGTTTTAGGCAGAATACAAATCTCAAATGGAAACCGAGAAGCATAAGGAGTAAAGGCAAGGAATCCCTCATTTTCAGCGACAACCCTTTCTCTCTGCTCCAGTTCTTGATGGATGATGTCACAATAGAGACAACGTTCTTTGAACTCATAATACTGCTTGGTGCCAATGAGTTCCTCTTTGATCCTCTTGGGAGTGACCGCCATTGCAATCAGCTGAGAACGGGCATGCCGTAAATTTTCTGCTCCAGCCTGCCAACCATAATTTTTAAAGAGCAATGCGTATTTAAAACGATAATCCTTTTCCAAATCCAACAACCGTTCTATTTGAGCCCTGATTCCTTTTACTATTTGATCCTCTGACAAATCAGCAATATTAGCGATATGCTGGGGGGTTTCTATGATCACTTCGTGAGCCCCTACGCCGTTCATCACATCATACATTCCCACTCCACACCTACCCAGATCTCCCTCGATTCGAAGCAGTGGCTCTTTATTGGGAACGACACGAACCTCCCATCCGGGTCCATTGGGTTGGCTGCCTGATTTTCGTATAGCAAAGACCTCCTGGGCTGTTTTCGCTTCATTTCCTTCGCAGAAGGGGCAGGGATTTCTCTCTGGAGGTTCCTTGGCAATCAAAACAAAATCTCGCGGTCTTTTGGCTCTTTCGGCAGCGATAATCACCCACCGACCTATGATAGGATCCTTGCGAAATTCAGGCATAATAAAAATATTATATCATAGGACACAAACCTTGGGCAGAAAAGTTTGTTTAGAAACATCCGGGGATGGGTATTAGGAAGAATGGGAGATGAAAAGGAGGCTGCAATGGGATACGATATCAAGGAAAAAGAAGTCTCGATGTTCCTAAAGGACAAGAGACTGGTGAGCGAAATCGTGAAGAAGATTACCAGCAATGAAGAAACGTTGAATGAACTTGCCAACGACATTGTTGATGATCTTGCGGACGCGATCAAGCAGGATCCTACGATCAAGAAACAGATCGTGGCAGCCGCGATGAAGGACGCTAGCTTTAAGCAAAAGGTCGTACAACAGCTAGTGGAAGAGTTGGCAGGTGACTAGATCAAAGAAGTCTGTCAACAAAAAAGGGGGATGCTTGACTCTTCAATAAAAAGGAGAGTCAAGGTTATCCCCCTAGCGGTAAGCTAGGAAAAGAAGTTTCCCGATGCCAAAGATAAAATTCACCCAGGCTCTTCGGTTCTGGGTCAGGTTAGGGTTCATCAATTTTGGCGGTCCGGCTGGGCAGATTGCCCTAATGCATAAGGAACTGGTAGAGCGGAGGCGGTGGATTTCCGAGGAACAGTTCTTGCGGGCGCTGAACTTCTGCATGCTCCTTCCCGGGCCGGAAGCTCAGCAGCTTGCCTGTTATATCGGTTGGCGTCTCCACGGAATTTTAGGGGGCCTTGTTGCCGGCTCCTTCTTTGTGATCCCTTCTATTTTTGTTTTGCTATCCTTGAGCTGGCTGGCTGTGACCCATGCCCATCTGCCTGCCGTTGCCGGATTTTTCTATGGAATCCAACCGGCTGTGATAGCCATCGTGGTTGACGCGATGCTCCGTATCGGAAAGAAAACTCTCCGCCACCCAACGCTGGTTTGTTTCGCCGCCGCCGCCTTTGTTCTCATGTATTTCTTTTCCGTCCCATTTCCGATGGTCATTGCCATAGCGGCTCTCTGTGGGATTGCCTTGCGCCATTACTGGCCTCATCTGGTTCCCGCTCAGCAGACACAAGCGAGCGGTTCAGTGGGGTATCCCGCATTCAGCCGAGCCATCAAACTCGGCGCCATCTTTTTCCTCCTCTGGGCAGTTCCAGTCGGAGCGCTCTGGTTATGGCGCGGGAGTGGGGATGTCTTGATTCAAGAAGCCCTCTTTTTTACGAAAGCCGCGTTTATTACTTTTGGCGGGGCTTACGCGGTCCTGAGTTATATGGCAGATGCTGCGGTAAACCATTACGGCTGGCTGGATGCCAGACAGATGATTCAAGGGCTCGGGTTAGCAGAATCTACGCCGGGGCCCCTGATCATGGTGACGCAGTATGTCGGTTTCCTCGGTGCCTGGAAGTTTCATGGAGAATTTGCCCCGTTATTGTATGGGACGCTGGGGGCTTTCATCACGACCTACGTGACATTTCTCCCCAGTTGTTTCTTCATCTTTATTGGCGCCCCCTACATTGAGGTATTAGCCCGTTACCGCCGTGTCCAGGCGGCCATGGTTGGGGTCACCTCTGCTGTGGTGGGGGTGATATTGAATCTGGCTGTTTTTTTCAGCAGCCGGGCGCTGTTCCAAAATGGTGGGGGGACATTGGATTATTTTGCCCTGGTGACAGCAGTTCTCTGGTTTTTGCTTTTAAGGTGGGGCCGTATGCAGGTCTATGTTCTTGTCCCTCTCAGCGCGGTCATTGGGATGGCTTGGAATTTTCTGATCAAATAACCCGCCATTCTGTGGGTAGTATTCATAGTAGAACGAAGCAATGGGAAAGGAGGGATCGATGATGGGACGACCGATAGGATACCGATATCCGATAATAGAAGAACTCGATTCAATGAATCCTTTGGGGGATGTTTAAGACTTTGCCCAAGGGGTATTCATAGTGAATGAGAAGGGTGAGAATATGAGAAACAACAAAGAGAAACAGTCAAACGGTAAAATCGATCCAAAGCTTGTCAAACTGATCTTCTACAGTGCCATTTTACAACTTATTGAATAGGAATGGGTTATAAAATTGAGAATGGGTCTCTGGCACTACATTTAGGGTTTCAGGGTCAAGAAGTTTTATGCCCTACTGAAGGATTGATCCCTTCGTCAACAGGGGTGGAATCGCTACCCCCACTGCTCTGAAGACACTTGCACAACTCCAATCCTCTCCCCAAACAGCCAAGCGCTTGCGATCACCGCCGATGGCGCTA
>CAYJQR010000039.1:0-15180 GCA_964372345.1 uncultured Planctomycetia bacterium
TAGCGATTCTGATAACCAACAGCTATTGTTTGACTTATAATCGGACACTAGTGAGGGGTGTATTATACCTTAGAAATATTCCTGATACAACGTCCTCGCCCATGAGGAGGCGCGGGCAACGAGATTGCGCTGTTCCTTTTGCTGATGGCGACGCTTGGAGGATTCCCCGGCCCAATAGCGGACAAGCCCGATGCTTTCTCCCCAGAAAAGAGCGCCGGGCAGACTTTCATGGCCAAACTCGCCTTGAACCAGCCCCAGTTTTACGCTCGTCCCGAAAAAACGCTCGGCATACTCGATAAGCCCCTCGGTGAGCGCGACGCCGCCGGTCATTCGGACGCCGCAGACCAGTTTTGAGGCCTGTCCGGATTGCGTGATCACCTCCCGTATCTGATGAAGCCATTGTTCAATTCCTGATTGCAGAAATTGGCAGAACTCCTGACGGGTAAATTCACGAACTCCCTCCTGCAAGCGGATCCGGATCGCCTCATCGGGATGATTGACCCTGCCGGGGATCCCCCCGTACACTTTCCGCAGTTCTTCAGCGCGGTCCCAGGGGATTGAAAGTTTGCCGGCGATCTGCTCCGTGAGATCTTTCCCTCCAAAGGGAAGAGTTTTAGCGTGAATTAAATTTCCCTCCAGGAACAGAGTGACATCGGTTAAATCTCCCCCCGCATCCACCAGAACAACTCCCAACTCTCTCTCTTGTTCCGTCAGGAAAGAATATCCCCCCGCCAATCCGGCGTAAGCGGCATCCTCCACCGCCAGACCCGCCTGATAGACCGCTTTCGCGATACTCTGAATGGGATTACTGGCTCCTTCAATCATCAAAAGTTTGACCCCCAGATGGGAACCGTAAATCCCAATCGGATCCCTGATTCCCTCCCTCCCGTCAACGATGTAACTTAAGGGAACCGCGTGAAGGATCTGCCGGTCAAAGGGAAGAGAAATTTGCTGGGCCGATTCAATCACGCGGGCCACGTCTTTGGGAGAAATTTCAACCCCCCTTTCTGATAAAAAGAGACTGCTCTGGCTCTGCTGGAGCGATAAATAATCCCCGCTCACGTTGAAGACAGCGGCGTAAGAATGTTGTCCCGTCTTTTCTTCAAGCTGATGAACTACTTTGCGGATTCCATCGGCCAACGGCCCCAGTTTAGGGACAATTCCTTTGACTAAAGCGCGCGACGGGACCGCCGTGGAACCGAGCAAAATGATCCGTCCGTCTTTCTCCACTTTTGCCTGGGTCGCGCAAATTTTCGTCGCGCCCAAATCGAGTCCTGTGATTAAACGAAAAGCCATATTTTCCCCTGTACCCTCTTTATGATTTCGGCCCGATCACCGGATCATCAAACCGCAAGTCAATGTAACGAACCTGTTCTTGAGGAACGTTCAGTTGTTCCAGCGCCTTTGACAACACCTTTAATCTTTCAGAAAACATCTCTTTGCCGATCTTCACCTGAATCCCGCTTTTTAAATAGAAATCGAGGCTCTTATTGTCCAGCACGTCAATGGAAGTCACCTCCGAAAGAAGAATGGCCCGCGTTGTTTCCACCGCCTCAATGAGCGCCAGCGCTTTCCGCAAACGGTCCAATTGATACTCTTTTCCTATCTTTAAATCGGCGGCCTCCAATTCCAATCCCTTAATGACCGGCAGTTGGGGGTCGGGAAGGTTTTTAGAAGAAGGGAGAATCCTGCCGTCTTTGTCGGTAAGATAATATTTCTTTAAAAAAATCTGCGCGACGGGCCGGCGGCTTTCGATCTCAACTTTCAAGGCGTTTGGGAAAATACGTTTGACGACAACCACGCGAAACTCAGGATGATTCGCCAGAATTTTCCGTTTTAACTGTTCCAGATTGACTTGATGAATTGAGGTTTTCGAGTGAATACCGTAGCTTTCAATATTCTCAAGGATGGACGGAATGTTATCGCGATAAATCTCCATGTTATCCACGCGGAAATAATCGGAAAAGATAATCTGCCCGAAACAAACCCGAATCCCCAGCCCCGCCAGAAGCACCCCTGCCAGCGCCGGAGCCAAACGAGTAACCCCAGAGCCGATCCATTTTAAGCCCGCGCCCAATCGCATGGTTTTTCTTCTGCGGTAGGTGCGATAAGTGGATTTCTGTTTTTTTCTATTCATTCTTGGCCGCCAACGCCGATTCCAGGATTTTGATGCAAAGTTCTTTAAAAGGAATCCCCGCCGCCGCCGCCGCTTTGGGAAGCAGGCTTTTATCGGTCAGGCCCGGAATGGTGTTTACCTCCAGGACATAAAGTTCTCCGTCTTCGCCCAAGATCATGTCAACACGCGAAAAACTCCGGCACCCGATCAACTGGTGAACCGCCAATCCTATTTTCCCCGCCTCACGGTTTTGGGAATCGCTGATCCTGGCGGGAATCAGATACTCCGTCCCGCCGCCGTACTTGGATTCATAATCGTAAAACCGGTTTTTGGGGACAATCTCGACGGGGGGGAGGGATTGTTCTTGAAGAACTCCGACGGTAATCTCCGTCCCTTTAATGTACTCTTCAAGCATGACCGAGGGTGAATATCGCGCCGCGTTTTCTACCGCTTTTGGCAATTCTTGCTCGGTATCCACAATCGAAACGCCGATACTGGATCCTTCGATAGAGGGTTTGACGATCCAGGGCATTGGAGATGGAAAAACGGAGAATGGAGAATGGAGAATGGAGAATGGGAAAAGCAAGACCGAGGATCCATTTTCCATTTTCCATTTTCCATTCTCCGCCTTTAGAATCATTCCCTCCGGCATCCTCATTCCCGCCTCTGTCACTATCTTACGGAAGATCCCTTTATTCATCGCCCTACGGCTCGCTTCAGCGGAAGAACCGGTATAGGGAATTCCTAATTGATCGAGAAGAGTTTGAATCCCGCCATCCTCGCCGAAATGGCCGTGCAGAGCGATAAAAGCGGCGTCCAGCCCCGCTCGTTCGATTTCTTCCCTCACCGTCATGGAGTCTTTCAGATCCAGAGGGACCGGGTCACAACCGGCTTCTTTTAATCCCGCGATAACCGCGTTGCCCGACCTTAACGAGATCGGCCTCTCACTGGACCAACCCCCCATGAGCACGCCGACTCGACCGGATGACTTTGAGTTCCAATTCAAGTTGGATCCCATATTCCTCCTTTACCTTGTGCTGAGCTAAATGAACAAGCGTCAGGACGTCCCTCGCTGAAGCGTTGGAACGGTTGATGATAAAATTGGCATGCCGTTCGGAAATCTGCGCCTGTCCCACTCGGACTCCCTTTAATCCCGTTTCATCAATGAGCTGTCCGCTCGATTTCTTTGAATGGGAGGGGTTTTTAAACACGCACCCCGCGCTGGGAAAATAGAGGTCCTGTGTTTTGATCTTGGTCTTCAGATTCTCACGAACTCGTTCCCGAATTTGATCCGGATCTCCAGGCGTCAATCGCAGAATAACTTCTAACACAATTCCTGATGGAAGATTAGTGTGGCGGTAACCCAATTCAATTTCGTCTTTAGCAAGAGTTTTAATCTTCCCATTCTCCTGCATCAACGTCACTGATTCGACAATCTCCCCCATATGATGCATTTCTGTATTTGAATTTTCCATTTTCCATTTTCCATTTTCCACTTTCCGCTTTTTGCCCTCTGTTTTTATGCCTCTTCCGGCATTCATCCAAACGGCTCCTCCTACCGTCCCCGGGACTCCGGCCAAAAATTCAAGCCCGCTCAATCCTTTCTCAGCGGTCCCGGTAAGAAGCTGGCTTAAATCAGTCCCCGCCCCTGCCCGAATCCGGTTTCCTTCCAGTGGCTCCACATGACGGAAAGCGGGATTGGCCAGATGAACCGCGATCCCCCGAAGCCCTTCGTCTTCCACCAGCATATTATTGCCGCCGCCGATCAGGTAAAGCGGCTGGCCATATTCCCGCGACATTTTCAATAATTCCGCTAGTTCCTCATGGGAACGAGGCTCGACCCAGAAATCAACCGGCCCACCGATTTGGAAGGAAGTATGTTTGGCCAGAGGTTCTTGTTCATGAACGTCAAAAGAACTGAGTCGTTCTTTGAGTGTCTGCTTCCCAGTATTAATAAGTAAATTGTGACTCATATGACTCTTTCAGAAGCCGCCTGTCTTCCGAGTTTTTCCGCCACTTCATCGGCCACTTGGGTAATGTCCCCCGCCCCCAGAAACAACAGGGTATCTCCGGGTCCGGCCAAAGAGAGAAGTCTCTCCGCGATTTCCTCTTTGTTGATGAACTCGCAAGAAGTATGTCCATATTCTACGACCTTCTCATACAGTTGTCTACCGCTAATCCCCGGTATCGGAGACTCACTGGCAGAATAAATTTCAGTAAGGATCAAATGCTCCACTTGTTGAAGCGCCCGGCTGAATTCTTCCAGTAAAAACTGAGTCCGGGTATAACGATGCGGCTGAAAAATACCGATGGTTCTCTTTCGTTTTAATCCCTTAGCCGATCTCAAAGTCGCCGCGATTTCCGTCGGGTGATGAGCGTAATCATCAATCACCCAAATATCGGCGTCGCGATTTTTAATCTGAAACCGACGGCCGACGCCGTGGAAGGGAAGAATTCCCGCCGCCATTTGCCCGGGAGATAAACCAACCTCTATTCCGACGGCAAAAGCAGCCAGGGCATTGAGGATATTATGCTCCCCGGGGAGATTGATTTTTGCCCGCGTCAAAAAACGCCCTTTCCTAAACAGATCGAATTCCGATGAAAGAGGAAATAACTGAATATTCCTAGCATGAATTTCCGCTTCCGAAACGATGCCGTAGGTCGTCCAATGGCCTCTCACTTTTTTTAGCAATCTTTGGATCCAGGGATCATCGGCGCAAACAATGACCAAGCCTGTTTCACAGGTACTCTGTATAAATTGCCGGTACGCGTTATCAATCTCCTCGTCACTTTTGTAGAAATCAAGATGCTCGCGGTCAATATTCGTCACGATACCCATCCGTGGCCTTAATTCCAAAAATGACCCGTCGCTTTCGTCAGCCTCGGTCACCCAAGTATCCCCTTTTCCAACTCCAGCGTTCCCCCCAAGATTCTCCACCTGCCCGCCAATGAGGAAAGTCGGTTCCCTGCCGCATTCTTTAAGGAGCGTAACGATTAAAGAAGTCGTAGTAGTTTTCCCATGAGCGCCGCAAACGGCAACTCCGAATTGAGGATTCACCATCTCGGCCAATAACTTTCCCCTCGGGTAAAGCGTCATTCCCTTGGAACGCGCGGCGGCCAGTTCGGGAGAAGCCGAAATCGCCGATGAATAAACCAACGCATCCACATCTTCTAAATGTCGTGGGTCGTGCCCCTGAAAAAATACGACTCCGGATCTTTCAAGCTTGTTTGTCATCGGACTTGATTTAAGATCGCAGCCGGAGACCCTGGCCCCTTGCGCTGATAAAATCTGGGCTAACGCGGACATACCTATACCGCCAACCCCCGCGAAGTGAAAATGTTTCCTGGCCATCTTAAATAACCTCTTCGATAAATTCACGAAGCCGCTCCTGGGCGTCGGGAACGGCCAAGCGCCGGCTGGCTTCTCTCATTCGGCGCAACCTTTCTCCGGAACAAACCAAGGTATGAAGAGACCGCGACATGGAATCGGCTGTTGCCATTTCGCCGTTCAGGACAACGGCGGCCCCTTCTTGTTCAAAAATCTTCGCGTTCTCGAGCTGGTGCGCCCCCGCATAAGGGTAAGGGATTAAAATAGCCGGTAACCCGAAATAAGAGAGTTCCGCCAAACTGGTGGCCCCCGCCCGGCCGATGACCAAATGACTCACACGATATAGCTGGTCCATCTCGCGATAAAAGGGAGCGACAAAAAAAGGAATCTGAAATTTCTGGCAACTCTGCCGCACGGGTTCAAAATCAAGGTCTCCTGTCAAGTGAACCAGTTGTACTTTCCTTCGCTGTTCCGGATGTTCATTGAGCCAGCGTGGAATTGTCTCAGCCATTAAAACGTTGATTTGGTGAGCCCCTTGACTTCCTCCCATGATCAAAAGGGTCATTCGCTCCGGGGCCAGTTTTAATTGTTTTAGAAAGTACGGATTTTCTTCGGAATCTTTCCAGCGAAGAGGCCCTGGGTTTCCTGTCATTTTAACCCGCTGCCGTCTCTTCCACAAGGGAATCGTCTGGGGAAAACTGACCGCGATCCCCTTGGCGCACCCTGACAACCATCGGTTCGCTCTTCCCGGAATCATATTCTGCTCGTGGATTATAACAGGAACTCCCCGGCATCGAGCCGCCAAGAGAACGGGAACCGAAGCATAACTGCCGAATCCAATCACGACCTCAGGAGAAAGTTTTTTCAAAATCTCAGACGACTGTTTCAGCGCTTGGAGAAAAGAAATTTTTTCTCTTGGAATTCGTTCAACAGCGACTTTGCCTTCCGGCAGCAGTTCCTCCTCCAGCGGGCTTTTCCCCGTTACAAAAAAAAGTTTGTCTCTCTGGCCAAGGGTATGCCATAACCCGATCGCCGGGAAAAGATGTCCTCCTGTGCCGCCGCACGCCAGTAAGATTTTCATTTCTGTCGGGCAATATTGAGTAGAAGGCCTAGACCAACGCAATGGAAAACCAGAGAAGAACCTCCGTAGCTGATGAAAGGAAGCGGAAGACCTTTCGTCGGCATCGCCGCCGTGCTGACGGCGATGTTGATCAGCGCCTCTAAAGTCAGGATGGAAATGATGCCGAGGGAGAAAAGCTGCGAGAAAGATCCTTTAACCGCGAGGACCACTTTGGCGCCGAAGTACACCAGGAGGCCGAAAAGAAGAATCACGGCGAAACAGCCCAGAAACCCCAGTTCTTCTCCGATGATGGAGAAAATAAAATCGGTATGCGCCCCAGGCAGGTAGAATAACTTCTGGGCGCTTTTGCCTAAGCCGATTCCCGTCCATCCTCCGACGCCGAAAGAGAGCAATGATTGAATCGCTTGAAAACCGGTCCCTTTCGGATCCGCCCACGGATCCATGAAAGCGAGAATTCTTCTCATTCGATAAGGTTCCATGATGATCAAGGCCGCCAGCAGGGGAATTCCAGAAAGGAAAGCGGCCAATAACCATCCTCCATGAACCCTGGCGGCGAAAAAGAGAATCAGAGCGACCATGCAAATCAACACGGCGGTCCCCAAATCGGGCTGCATCAAAATCAAAAGGACAACTATTCCCAGTAAAAGAACTGGGGGAAGAAATCCCTGTCTGAAATGACGAATGAACGCTTGTTTTCGCGAAAGAACATCGGCTAAATAAAGAACCATCACGAATTTCGCGAGCTCGGCCGGCTGGATATGAAACGGCCCCAGCCGGAACCATCGCCGGGCCCCCCCCATGTTCTGGCCAATGCCCGGGATCAAAACTAAAGCGAGCGAAAAGATCGTCACAAATAAGAACGGCTTCGCCAAGCGGCGGAGGCGGTTTAAGTCAACGCCCATAATCAGGGCGGCCGAAATAACACCCATCGCCAGAAACAGGACGTGGCGTTTTAAATAATAAGCCGCGTCCTTTTGGACGTCGTAAGCAAAGACGGCGCTGGCGCTGTAGACCATGACCGTGCCAAGAGCCGCCAAAGAAAGACCTATCAGAAAAATAGCGACGCGGACGTTTCGCAACGGGTCATTTTCTGTCCGCATGCGCTGTTCTCTCCCCGGTGAGTTGGTGAACAATCATCTTGAATTGGCGGCCGCGATCCTCATAGCTGACAAACATGTCGAAACTGGCGCAGCCGGGAGAAAGAAGAACGGAAGTCCCCGCTTCAGCCTCTTGATGAGCAAGCATAACCGCCTCCTCTAGAGACACAGCCGCCTCTAACGACGCTCCCGATCCCCGCCATGATCTTCGCAGTTTCTCTTTGGCTTCCCCGATTAAAAACACCCGCCTTACTTTTTCCTGAATCAACGGATTCAGATCTCCAAAATCCCCCCCTTTGTCTCTCCCCCCCGCGATCAAATGAATGGGGGCCGGGACATTCCGCAGAGCCCACCGGAGACTGGCCACACTGGTGGATTTGGAATCATTGATAAAACGAACCCCGTCCAGGACCGCCACTTCCTCCAGACGGTGCTCGATTCCTTTAAAATCCAGCAGGGTTTGATCAATGATCGCTTTTGGGATCCCTAAAATACGGGCGATGAGCGCGGCCGCCTTATAATTATCATTGGCATATTCCCGGTCTTGTCCGTTATTAAAGAAAAAAACCCTGGCTTTGCTCTTATTGACGACCTTCTCCGACCACGGATCCTCCGCGTTTAAAATAAGCAGGTCGTCTTCTCTCTGGCATTCGGTGATCCGGCTCTTCACGGCAAAGTATTCGGCGATATTTTGATGATGATCCAAATGATTGGCCGTAAAATTAAGAAAAGAGGCGATTTTCGGGCGGAATCGTTCGATATATTCCAGTTGAAACGAGCTGATTTCCAGAACAACCCAATGCCGGGGCGTTAGTTGATCCACAAACGCCGACAACGGAGTGCCGATGTTCCCTCCCACCACGGCCTGCCGGCCCGCGTTTTTCAAAATTTCCCCGACCAGCGTCGTTGTCGTCGTCTTTCCATTCGTTCCCGTAATTCCAATAATCGGGCAAGAAGCATAGCGATAGCCGATTTCCATCTCGCTGTAGATCGGGATTTTTTTCTGCCTGGCCCATTGAAGAGGAGCGGCGTTCGGTTTGACTCCGGGACAGGGAATAACCCACTCGGCATCCGAATAAAAATCCTCCCGATGGCCGCCCAGTTCCACGGAGACGCCGATCTTGCGCGTCTCCTCCGCCTGTGACCGAAGCATGGGTTGATCATCCGCTTCGGTGATTTTAACCTGATAGCCGTTTCGGACCAGTAGTTTCGCGACGGCAACGCCGCTCTTGCCCAGGCCGATAATGGTGACGCATTTGCCTTGAAATGCCATACAACAATATCCTTATCAGGATACAGGGGTCAGGGGTCAGTTAAGAATCTTCCTGTACCCTGAACGCTGTACGCTGTTTTTATCTTAGTTTCAATGTCGCCAAACATAACAAGGTTAACAACGACCCAATAATCCAAAATCTGACAATGACCTGAGGTTCCGACCATCCCCCTAATTGAAAGTGATGATGAATCGGCGCCATTCTAAAAACTCTCTTTCCCCGTAAACGATAGGAACCTGTCTGCAAAATCACCGAGACCGCTTCCATCACGAAAACACCACCGACCAGAACCAAAAGCAGCTCTTTTTTAATCATCAAAGCCACGGCGCCGATGGCGCCGCCAAGCCCCAGCGCCCCCGTGTCTCCCATAAAGATCGCCGCGGGATAAGTATTAAACCACAAGAACCCCATCCCGGCGCCGACCAGAGCCGAACAGAAAATGGCGAGTTCTCCGCCTCCCCGTATATAGGAAACCCCCAGATAATCGCTGAAGTTGAAATGGCCGCTGACGTAACTCATCAGGGCGAAAGCCACGCTGACCAGAATCAAACAGCCGATGGCAAGACCGTCGAGTCCATCCGTCAGGTTCACCGCGTTAGAGCTTCCTGTAATGACTAACGCCGCGAATGGGATGTACCAAACGCCCCATTGAATCGTCAGATTTTTTAAGAAGGGAACTTCGCTGGCCGTCGAGAAGTTCAAATCCGTGAACAGATAAATCCCCAAAACGACGCCGAGCGTGATCTGTCCTAATAATTTTAAAGCCCCTGAAAGCCCTTTGGCGTTTCTCCGCGTCATCTTCAGATAGTCGTCCATAAAACCGATAACTCCCAGCCCCGCCATGACGACTAAAGCCCATAGAACGCGATGCTGTGTCCAGTCAACGCAGAGAAGCGTTGAAACCGTCACCGCGAAAAGAATCAAAACACCCCCCATGGTCGGCGTCTGCTGTTTTCCTTTCTGCAATTGATAGAGTTTCTCATACCCTTCTTTGCGGACCTGCTGGCGCGCCCCTAATTCCTTTAAATACTGGATGACTCTCGGGCCAAAAAACAAAACCAAACCGAAAGCGATGAAATAAGCCAGCGCCGCTCGGACGGTGATATAGCGGAATAGATTTAAAAAAGACCAGTATTCATGCAATGGATAAAGCAGATGATAAAACATAATTGCTCAGTCCTTCCACGATGACTTCCATTTTCATCCGGCGAGATCCCTTAACAAGAATGACGTCCTGCGGGCTCAGTTCTGAAATGATTTTCTCGACGATTTCCTGATGGTTCTCCGTTATTTGAATCACTGCCGGTTTCATGCCGCTATCGAGAGCCCCTTTCTGGACTTCTTTCGCGAAATTTCCCATCAATATCAACCGGTCCAATCCCATGCGGGCGGACTGTTCTCCCAAATGGTAATGCCGTTTCTGGGATTCCTTCCCCAGTTCCAGCATGTCAGAAAGAACGGCGACTCTCCTGCCTGAGGTTTGAAAATCCCGGAGGAACTCAAGCGCCACCCGTGTCGACAACGGATTGGCGTTATAGGTGTCGTCAATCATCCAGAATCCTTTGGCCTTTTTGACCTCCAGCCGCCCCTTGGGAGGAGCCCACTGAGCGAGCGCTTGCAAAGCCCCTTCCTGGGGAATCTCCAGCAGTTTCGCGACGGCGACGGCCGCCAGGGCGTTGGACTTCTGAAAAGGAACGGATAAATTGGCCGGAAACTCTTCCTCGCTAAGACGAACATCGCAGGAGAGATCAAAACCGAATGTCACCTTCCGGCAGGGATAATTTTTCGCCGCCCGCATCAGGACCTCGTCATCCCCGTTGAGGACGGCGACCCCCGTCCGTCCCATGACATCCAACATTTCGCATTTTGCCTGAGCCACCTGTTCAACACTCCCGACCCCCTCAAGGTGAGCGGCCGCCACATTGGTGATGACGCCGATCTGGGGTTCCCCGATTCGGGCAAGGTAGCGAATCTCCCCCGGATGATTCATCCCCATTTCAACCACAGCGGCCCACTGTTCCGGGCGCAGTTTCAGCAAAGTCCATGGGACGCCGATCTCATTATTCTGAGTCCCTTCGCTCTTGAGGATGGGGCCCCGAGCGGCGAGCACCAATCCGATCATTTCTTTGGCGCTTGTTTTCCCGCAGCTGCCGGTGACAGCGACGACGGGGCCTTTAAAACGACGCCGATGCCATTGGGCCAAATCTCCTAACGCTCTCCGCGTATCCGCCACTGAAATAATCGGCGCCCCGCCAATTCCCTCTGCCGCTTTTTCGTCGGAGACGACCAAAGCAACGGCCCCTTTCGCGATGACTTCTTTCAAGAAACGATGGCCGTCAAAACGGTCGCCTGTCAAAGCGATAAATAGATCGCCGGGACGAAGAGTCCGCGAATCGGTAGAGACACCGATCGCCTGCCGTTGCAGGCCGCCGAAGACCCATCGCCCATTGACCGCGCCGAGCACTTCATCCAACTGAAACATGTCCTGCCTCTTTCTCCATCATCCATCGCCTTGCCTGGTCACGGTCATCAAAAGGGACCGCGATATCCTTAAAAATCTGATATTTCTCGTGCCCCTTCCCTGCCAGAAGAACCGTATCGCCGGCCCCTGCTGAAAAAATGGCCTCCCGTATCGCGGCGGACCGATCCACTTCTACTTTCACTCTTGGCATTTTTTTCTCTCCCAGCGGGCGGATCCCTTCGAGAATATTCTGAATGATCGTTTCAGGATTCTCGCTTCTGGGATTGTCGCTGGTGATAAAAACTTCATCTGCCAATTGGGCGGCGATACGCCCCATCTGGGGACGTTTTCCTCGATCCCTGTCCCCACCGCACCCAAAAACAACCAGCAGTTTTCCCGGGGTAACTTCCCTTAACGTCGTCAATACCTGCCTGAGTCCGTCGGGGGTGTGGGCATAATCAACGAAAACATTAAACTTCACTGTTCCCGTTTCCTCTATTCTCACCACTTCCAATCGTCCCGGCACACACTGCAGGCGTTCTAACCGCTGTTTGATTTGAGTCGGCGGACAATTCAAAACTAAACCAGCCGTGAAACTTGCCAGAATGTTGTAAGCGTTATGCCTTCCAATCAACGACGACTGAATCATTATTTTATTCCTCATCCCATCACGAACGCCTATATTCACCGGATAAGTGACGTCAATTTTGATTTGATTGGATTCAAACGACATTGCTTCCGCGTGGACATCCGCGGTCTGTCCAAATCCATAGGTCAATAACCGCGCCCTGGTCTGAATCATGATCTCTTGACTTAAAGAATCTTCTAAATTCACAATAGCCCAACTGGAAGAGCCCAGACGGGTAAAGAGTTTTAGTTTCGCCTCCGCGTACGCCTCCATCGTTTGATGATAATCCAGATGATCTAAAGAGAGATTCGTGAAAATCGCCGCATGGAAATCAACGTCCGCCACACGGCATTGATCCAAAGCATGAGAGGAAACTTCCAGCGCGGCGTAACGGCATCCGGCCCTCGCCATTTCTCTCAAGAACGCCTGCACTTCAAGAGCGCCCGGCGTCGTTTGAGCCGCGGGAACGACCCGGTCTCCGACCCGATAATTAATCGTTCCCAGAACGCCGATTCCTTCTTCTTTTAATATTTGTTCCAATAAATACGTGATGGTAGTTTTTCCGTTGGTCCCGGTAACCCCCACCACTTTCATCTCTTTGGAAGGGAATTGATAATAAACTGACGCAAGACGGGAAAGGATTCGTTTGGAATCAGAGACCTGCAGTACTCTCGCCGCGGGGTGACTGTAGGGCCTCTCAACCACGACGGCGACCGCACCCCGGTGAATGGCTTCTTCGAGGTAGTAGTGTCCGTCCTGTCTGGTCCCTTTGACGGCGATAAATAAATCCCCTTCTCTCACCTGCTTTGAATCCGACGTGATTGAGCGGATTCCAATTCCGTCTAAATTCCCTTTGGTGAGGTAGGGAATCCCCTTCATCAATTGAGAAAGCGACATCTCATTTTTCATTAGTTCTTCTTCGCTATTTTCAACTCCGGTTCATTTCCTTCCGCCGCCGCCGCTTTGGGAACTTCCAGATACTTCATCGCCTGCGCCGCGATTTGTTTGAAAATCGGCGCGGAAACCACTCCCCCATAATAATACGGTTTCGGATCATCAACAATCACGCAAATAGTCAGCCGTGGATCGTCGGCCGGGATAAAACCGATAAAAGAAGCCACAAAATTGGAATGAGAATAAGTGCCGTCGGGAAGTACTTTTTGAGCCGTTCCGGTTTTCCCTCCCACGTGATATCCTTTGACCTTTGCCAAAGTTCCTGTCCCCTCTTCCACGACTCCGATCAGGATTTTTTTCATATGAGCGACAACCTCCGGTGACAGAACCCTTCCCTTTACCTCAGATTCTACGCTTTTTATCGGTTCTTGGAAACTATCTCGTACTTCTTTCACAATTCTCGGACGAACCAGATACCCTCCGTTAGCGACCACGCTGAAAGCGACGGCAAGCTGTAACGCCGTTGTGGTGACCTCCTGCCCCATTGGTATTGCCGTGATGGAGGGTTTCGACCATTGGCTGGGCGGTTTAACGATCCCCGACACTTCGCCCGGCAATTCTATCTTAGTCGGCCGGCCAAACCCGAATGCCTTGACGTAGCGGTACAGATTCTGCCCCCCCAGAAGCATCGCCACTTTGACAGTCCCGATATTGCTTGATTTCTCGATCACCTGCTCAAACGTCAGCCAGCCGTGCGGCTGATGGTCGTGGAGAATATGCCCGGACGTTTTCCACTCACCGTTTTCACAGAAAAATTTCTGGTCCATTTTCACCTTTTTTTCCTGAAGCGCCCCTGAGGCGGTCACGATTTTAAAAACCGATCCCGGTTCGAAAAAATCAGCCACCACTCGATTCCGTCTCCTTTCGGGATCTACCGTCTGAAACTCATTGAGGTTAAAAGTGGGGCGGTTGGCAAGCGCGAGGATATCGCCGTTTTTGGGATCCATCACCACCACCATCGCTCCCTTGCACCGGATTTTACGAAGCGCTTCATCCAGGGATTTCTCAACGATAAACTGCAATCCCTCATCGAGGGTCAGTACAACGTCATATCCGTGAACCGGCGGAATAAAATCGGACGACCTTGATTCAATCCGGCGCCCCTTCGCGTCCCGTTGAATCCACAGCCATCCGGGGCTTCCCTTCAAGTAAGCGTCATAGGTCTTTTCCACTCCCTCTAATCCGGTGCCGTCTAATCCCGCGATGCCAATCACATGGGCCGCCAATTCTCCATTGGGATAGAACCGTTTGCTCTCTTTGACAATTCCCACCCCTTCAATTCCGAGCGCTTTTATCTTTTCCGCTTCTTCCTCGGCGGCCCATCTTTTTATCCAGACGAAATATCCCTTTCGGTGAAGCCGTTTGGAAAGATTCTCGCGCCCGACCCCTAGAATTTCGGAGAGCTGCTGGGCGATTTTTTCCTTTTGGGTGATCTGAGCGGGGTTGGCAAAGATAGAGTCCACTTCCAGCGTCATCGCCAGGGAACGCAGATTCCGGTCATAGATCGTCCCGCGATGCGGCGGCAATTGTTGAACAACGTTCTTCTGGCGGGCGGCAATACTGGAGAGAGCGTGGTTCTGAAACAACTGCATGTAAACCAATTTCAATGTGAGAAGCGACAGCCCCCCGCATAGGACCAAAAAAACAATACAAAGTCTTTGAGTGCTCAGTTGCGGTTGATACACCGCTCATCCTCTATTGATCGTTATTTCTCACTCTGTTTTGCTTCCGCGCTGCGCATCAGGAATTCCCACAAACCACGAACCCCAGAAGCAGCGGGAGAATGAGCATTGCCTTTGGGAGACTCTTTTGCTCTAACCACGCGGATCGGATCCCTGAAAGTGAGCTGGGTGGCGGCCTGATTCAACCTCTGCTCCAACTGCACCGGTGATTCCAGAGTCAGAACACGATATTTCAGACGAGAGCACGTCCATTCCATCTCCATCAGCGCTTTTTCCTTCTGGGCAATCTGATAGCTGGTCGTTACCAGCTCAACCTGCTGGTGAACCCAGCACAACGCGACGCCCGTGACCATAAAAATTAGAAAACAGAGACGAGGAAGCGTCAGCATTTTTCGGCAACCCTTAACTTCGCGCTCCGAGACCGCGGATTCTGATGAATTTCAACGGGGTTCGGGGTGAGTGGTTTTTTAGAAACTAATTTTAACTGTTGTTCCGTAGACAAACGGCGGAAAAAAAGTTTCACCGCGCGATCCTCAAGAGAATGGAAACTAAGAACGCA